>SLLP01000259.1 GCA_007133995.1 Balneolales bacterium | reverse complement strand
TGGTATCTTCCACCGACGGCTCCCCGACATATACGGTCTGAAGCCTGCGCTCCAGGGCCTTGTCCTTTTCGACAAATTTGCGGTATTCGGTAAGTGTCGTCGCGCCAATTGCCCGCAGTTCGCCCCTGGCGAGACTGGGCTTGAGGATGTTTGCCGCATCCATCGCACCCTCTGTCGCTCCGGCACCCACGAGCGTATGTATCTCATCAATAAACAGGATGATTTCGCCTTCGGCATCGATCACTTCCTTGACAACGGCCTTTAGCCGCTCCTCGAATTCACCGCGGTACTTTGCACCGGCCACCAGCGCACCCATATCCAAAGCGATCACCCGCTTGGATTTGAGCCCCTCTGGCACATCGCCCTGCATGATGCGCAGTGCCAACCCTTCTGCAATCGCCGTTTTTCCAACCCCGGGCTCGCCCACCAACACCGGGTTGTTTTTGGTCCGACGCGTGAGGATCTGCATGACGCGGCGAATCTCCTGGTCCCGGCCGATCACCGGATCCAGCTTGTTCTTTTCGGCCAGCTCGTTCAAATCGCGGGCATATTTCTTCAGGGCCTGATATCGTCCCTCGGCATTGGGGTCGTCCACTTTCTGGCTGCCACGCACATCCTGAAGGATATTCATCACATCGTCCCGCTTGACACCCAATTCCTTCAGAAGTCTGGCCACTTCACCACCTGCACTGATCAGAGCGATGAGCAAATGTTCTGAGCTGATGTATTCGTCGCCGAATTCCGAAGCCGATTTGGAGGCCTTGTCAAACAACACCTTCGTATCGTTCGAAAGATACTGTCCGGATACCGTCGCTCCTTTTACTACCGGTGTCTTTTTGAGTATTTCCTCCAGGCCGGTCTCCAGTTCACTTATAGAAATACCTATTTTCTTGAGAATGGTTACGGTTATGTTGGACGCGTCAGCAATAAGCGCCTGCATCAGGTGGACAGGCTCCAGTGCCTGGTGGCCGCGTTCTGCCGCCGATTCCAAAGCCGCCTGGACCGCCTCCTGTGCCTTTAATGTGAATTTATTGAGATTCATGATTTTCTTTTTTCTGCGAGTACTTTTCGCTGTTTTCAAACGGTTTCTTTGTTCTGAATTAGTGCGAATATCGTACCACAATTTTGGCAGCAGTGAACTCTGACGTAATGGCAGACATTATGGTTACATCATACCATTTATCGCATAGCGGTCATAAGATACCGGTCACATTTTACCGGCCACAACATCCCGCATACACTATTCCGCTTGCAAAAACACCAGGTGCATTAAACCCTTCGCAACGAGAAATTATTTTTCGTTGCGAAACTCTGCCAGTTCGCGGAACAGCTTCTTCTCCTTCTCCGTCAGCTTCTCAGGCAGCACCACCTGCAGAGTTACAAAAAGGTCTCCCTTTCTGTTCTCAGATTGAAATACCGGCATTCCATAGCCTGCAAGACGCATCACCTTGCCGGGTTGCGATTCCGGCGGGACCTTGATCTTGACATTGCCGGTCATTGTTGGAACACTGATTACTCCTCCCAGAATTGCCTGGTAGAGAGTTGTTTCAGCTGTTGTGTACAAATTGTCATCCTCACGTGTGAAAACATCATGAGGCTTGATGTTTACTTTGATGTAGAGATCACCTGATTCTCCGCCGTGCAGACCGCTGTGCCCACGTCCCTTGAGTTTCAGTCGGCGGCCATCATATATTCCTTTCGGAATCTTGACCTTCATTTGATTTCTGTTTACCCTGACCGACTTTTCCGTGCCGCTGTAGGCTTCCTCAAGTGTTATCTCGAGCTCGGCATGAATGTCCTTTCCTTTTTGTGATGCAGACCGGGTTTCATAACCGAACGGATGATCCTGAAATTCTGCACCTCCCCGACCCCGGCGTTGCCGGAATTGACCTCTGTTTATACCACCGCCAAATATCTGCTCAAAAAAGT
This sequence comes from Balneolales bacterium, assembly GCA_007133995.1. Classification (GTDB taxonomy): domain Bacteria; phylum Bacteroidota; class Rhodothermia; order Balneolales; family Natronogracilivirgulaceae; genus SKNL01. The sequence continues at coordinate 11,401 of SLLP01000259.1, read as the reverse complement.
CGGAAAATTCTCCACCGCCAAAGAAATCTTCCGTGGATTGAGAATGTGCCTGCCGCCGGCCGCGGGCACCCTGGTTCTGCGCCCATTGCTGCCAGTTGAAATCACCGCCCTGTCCGGCGGTCTGTTTGTACCTCTTCCAATCGGATCCCAGCTGATCATAGAGCTTCCGGTTTTCTTCATTACCCAGCACCTCGTACGCCTCGCTTATCTCCTTGAATTTCTTTACAGCGGTATCGTCATCCGGATTCACATCTGGATGATATTTTCGTGCAAGTCTTCGATAGGCTTTTTTGATTTCGTCCTTCGAAGCTCCTTTTTTAACACCGAGGGTACTGTAGTAGTCCTTATAATTCATATCGCATTTCAGCCAATTATATGACAATATGGCACATTTTAAACCATTACTGACTCAATGTAACGCCATTAAGCATTATTCAAAATTGCATGTCTTCAAAGATATAATAGTGCAAAAACCCTGCCATTTTTAAATTTTAGTCCATTTCATAAAAAAGCTTCTGCCTTTATCAGACAGAAGCTTTTTTATTGCAACTTTACAGCTGACTGGCTAACAGTTGTTGATTCTTTTATCAGGAGCTTTGCGGCTCAAATGCAATAAAGAACCGGTTGTTTCCTCTGAGTATCTGAAGCAGAACAACATCACCCGGGTCCAGGAGCGAAATGCCCTCGTTAAACTCGGAAACAGAGGTGACAGGTCGCCGGTTGAGCGATAGAATGACATCACCCTGGCGCAATCCGTTCTGAGCTGCCGAGCTGTTTCGATCAATCTCCTCAACAATCACACCTTCAACATTCGGACGAATTCTGAGTCGCTCTTTCAGTTCTGCTGTCAGCTCAGTAACTGAAAAACCGATAATATCCCGAATCGTCTCCTGATCGGCCGAGGCTATTTCATCGCTAGGAAATTCACCGAGAGTGACATTCACATCCTTCTCTTCTCCGTTCCGGATAAGAGAGAGTGTCACTTCGGTTCCTGGCGTCATCTCAGCAACTCTTCGTCGAAAGTCGGAGGGGGATTGAATATTACGTCCATTGAATTTCACAATCACATCCTCGGTCCGTATACCCGCCTCGCTCGCCGGGGAATCTTCCACCACTTCGGTTACAATAATACCTTGCGCCCGGGGAAGGTCAAGTGCACGCGCCAGACTTTCATCAATCGGCTGGAACGAAATCCCTACAAACCCACGAATAACACGGCCTTTTTCGATGATGGACTGCATCACGTTATGAGCCATATTGCTGGGGATGGCGAATCCGATTCCCTGGAATCCACCGGACTGTGAAGCAATGGCTGTATTAATTCCTACCAGCTCACCGCGCATGTTAACCAGGGGTCCGCCAGAATTTCCACGGTTGATAGCTGCATCGGTTTGAATGAAATTCTCATACCCTTGTCCACCCAGAATATTGAGGTCCGATCGCCCCTTGGCGCTTACAATACCCTGCGTTACGGTATGGGCCAATGCCGCTCCAAGCGGGCTTCCGATCGCGAGCACCATTTCACCTACATGAAGTTCATCACTATCGCCAAACCGCATGTACGGAAGATTCTCAGCATCCACTTTCAATACTGCTATATCGGTGCTGGGATCGGAGCCAACCACAGTGGCCGGAAGCACCTTCTCGTTGATCAATGTCACCGTGATGGTATCCACCTGGTTAATGACATGATGATTGGTAAGGATATATCCGTCAGCTGAAACGATCACGCCCGATCCAAGCCCGCGCTGCTGGAATTCGCGCTCTTGCGGTCCACGGTCACGAAAAAAGGGATGATCACGAAAAAACGAGTCGTCCCGGAAAGGAGCAAAAAAATCAAACATGGATCCACCTGATCTGCGTGTTACCGTGCGTTCCGTGGAAACCATAACGACCGTTGGTTTGGTGACATCGGAGAGATTAACCAGGGCACTGTTGAAACGCATAAGCAGATCCGACGATTCTTCCTTCAGTTCTGTGGGCGTTTCACTGACATCCGACCGGTAATCATAGGGCGTATCAGCTGAGATACCCGTGCCCATTGGAAACCGTATAATCAGAAAAACCAGTACGACAGTCAGTGCCGTTGCAAATTTTGAATAATGACTTTTCATGCTAAGCTCCTGGAACATTGAATTTGGTTGATATTACGTTGTTGCATCGTTGCATTTTAAAACTACCTGTTGCATGATTTTATTGTTAGACCAATTGAAGTATCTTGGAATTGCTGCAAGGGAAAAAGCCTGATTATCACTGAAAATTACAATCACAATTGCCCGACATATCATGGCACACATGGAGCCCGTACTTGACCAGCTTATCGATCAACTCGTCGAGGAGGAGAATCGTATACCGGCACCCCGCCTATCGATTCTGGATTCACTCGTTCATGCCATTCGCATTGAGCAAAAGACACGAGAAGCGGTCAGACTTAATTTCATCTGCACTCACAACTCCCGGAGAAGTCAGATGGCTCAGATTTGGGCACATACAGCTGCAGTTGCATTCCAGATACCTCATGTAAAAGCTTTTTCCGGTGGCACCGAAGCCACTGCATTTCATCCCAATGCCGTGCGTGCCATGCGAACCCTGGGGTTCCGTATTTCCCCTTCAGATCAGAAGCCGGATCATATAAATCCTCACTATGAGATTTCTGTCGGAACCGGTTTGCCGGCCCTTATCTGCTTTTCCAAGCGGTTTGAGCAGGCACTGCCGGCAGACATGCCCTTCATTGCCGTCATGACCTGCTCGGATGCCGATCAGAACTGTCCGCTTGTACCCGGTGCGAAATCGAGAATTCCGCTGACCTACGAAGATCCAAAAGTATTCGACGGCACCGGAAAAGAACAGCAGGAATATCTGAATACAGCAGTGAATATTGGTCGGGAGATTACCAGGGTCTTCAGGCGCTTGTGAGTAACTTGGTGATCCATTATCGGTAATCATTAACGCTTGGCGGCTCGCCGATTCTTCAAGACCTCAAAGCCTCAAGACACCAACGCCTCAAAACTCAACAATATCACTCCAGCATCAACAATACACCACTATAAAAAACCCGACGCTGACACTGCCTGCCATCGCCGGGTTTTCTGCAAAGTTCGTTGTTTTATCCGAAGTGATCAGTGAACACTGACTTCTATTTCACTTTAATCTGCTTGTTCACCTGTTTTTGTTTCTTTTCGATATCGATCTTCAGAATACCGTCTTCGAAACGCGCATCAATCTTGTCTTGATTGATGTTGTTCGGCAACATCACTGAACGCTCGAACTGCCCTAAACGCGTTTCACGAACGTGGTATTTTCTGTTTTTATCTTCCGTCTCTTCCTTTCGCTCACCTGTAATAGTCAAACGGCGATCTTCAAGGTCGATATTGATCTCGTCCTTTCTCATGCCGGGAAGGGTAAGCTGAATGTGGTAGTGGCTGTCCGTTTCGGAAACATCCATGCTCGGAACATACAGACGCCCGCTATCGCTGGCTACTACATCATTGAAGAAGTCATCCAGCAGGTTGGAGAACGAACGTGGAACGGAGGGATAGTCCGGCGTTCTCATCGGGGTATATCTGGTGATAGTCATAGCTACCTCCTTTTTTAATGGTTTGTTGGTATTGAGTTCTGGTTATTTTCATCGTTGTTTCACCCAATACAGATGCAAACCCCGTACCAACCGGACATACTGTCAATATCTGTTGTAAATCTGATAAAAATTGCAGACTTCCTCCAACAAATTGACAGGCCTTTGAACTTCATTCGAATGTTTCTGCCATAAAGTCTGGCCGTTTTTCATATACACTCTGCCAACTTCACCCGGGCAGCTGCAAACGGCCTGCGTCACTGGTACTACCTGTCCTGCCAGGTCGCTTTCCACTCCTTGGTGATCAGAAATGCCATTTCCAGACTCTGTTGGTAATTCAGACGGGGATCACAGAATGTTTTGTAATTGCGTTTGAGCCCTTCCGCTCGGAGTCCGTTGGCCCCGCCTACGCATTCGGTCACATTGTCGCCGGTCAATTCAAGATGAACTCCGCCCAGAAACGTACCTTCATTGCGATGCACTTCAAAAGTATGTTTAATCTCACTCAGAATGTCATTAAAACTTCTGGTCTTGATGTTGTCGTCTGTTGCATAGGTATTTCCATGCATCGGATCACAGCTCCAAATCACGTTCAAGCCGGCCTTGCTCACGGAGCGGATCAGCTCCGGAAGCATTGATGCAACATTACTCACACCCATCCGGGTGATGAGCGTCACTTTTCCTTCGGTATTGTCTGGATTCAGCTTTTCGATCAGGCGTACAATTTCATCCGTTTCAAATGGCGGACCCACCTTGATACCGATGGGATTACGGATGCCACGGAAATATTCGACATGCGCTCCATCAAGATCACGGGTGCGATTGCCCAGCCACGGCATGTGCGTACTCAGATTATACCAGCCTTTGTTGTGAGGGACCTGTTGGGTCTGAGCCGAATCGTAATAGAGATTGAGCGCTTCATGCGATGTGTGAATGCGAACCTGCTTCATCGCATCAATGCTGTGGTTTGAAATCGTCTCGACAAACCGCACTGCATTGGTAATAGACCTCACCATCGACTCATATTCCTTGTAGTACTTGTTTCGGCGCATGAAATCAAGCTCCCAGTACTCGGGATGATTCAGGTTTGCAAACCCTTTGCCTTCTGTCAGCGACCTGATGAAGTTCAGCGTCAATGCCGAGAGCTTGTATCCCTCCAGGAGCCTTTTGGGATTGGATATGCGAGCAGCCTCATCCTGCTCAAATCTGTTGAACAGATCACCCCGGTATGACGGCATCTCCTGACCGGCTACGTTCTCCAGGGCCTTTGACCGTGGCTTGGCATACTGACCTGCAATCCGTCCAACACGGATAACCGGAATATGCAACTCATGAATTAAAATGAAACTCATCTGAAGCAGCACTTTCAACAGGTTCACCGTCTGCGGGGCGTTGCAATTGTCAAATACTTCGGCACAATCGCCGCCCTGAATCAAAAACGCCTCGCCCCGTGTTGCCATGACAAGCTGATCACGCAGATCCTCAATCTCCCATGAGTTCACCAGCGGGGGATAACTCTTCAGCTCTTTATATACGCTCTTCAAGAGTTTCTGATCCTTGTATTCCGGAAGTTGCTTGATCGGAAATGATTGCCATGAAGTCGGACTCCAGGGCATGTTAATCGTTTGTTCCACAGTCAATTACATATTATTCGTAATAAAAAAGCATGCCGGTGACTTTATAACGTCACAAAACTGATATGCAGTGTATCCGATTTTTGGATGATGTCAGACCCCGACAATCGGCACTTGAAACATAAAGATATAAAAACTATATGAAATCGGCAGGATGTAAAAAAAGAAACCCCGGTGCCAACACTTTCAGCATGAAAGCATCGACCCGGGGCTATTAATTCAACGTTTTATATTATGGATGATCGCTATTCTTTCTTCTTGTCGTCCTCGTCATCCACAACTTCGAACTCTGCATCGACGGTGTCGCTGTCGTCTTTTGAAGACCCGGCATCACCGCTCTGTTGACCGGCCTGACCGGCATCACCACTCTCTGCTCCCTCCTGGGCCTGTTGGGTGGCCTGATAAAGTTCCGAAGATGCGTCAGACCATGCCTTGTTCAGCTCTTCCATGGCAGGCTCGAGCTCATCCACATTTTCTTCCTTGTGGAGCTTCTCCAGCTTTTCTACAGCTTGTTGAATATTGGATTTATTCTGCTCGGAGAGTTTGTCCCCATATTCCTCAAGCTGCTTTTTAGTCGAGAAGATGAGGCCGTCGGCCTTGTTCAGTACTTCCACTTTTTCACGCAGCTTCTTGTCCTCGTCAGCATGTTCTTCAGCTGCTTTTTTCATTTTTTCGATCTCCTCTTCGGAGAGTCCGGAGCTGGCCTCAATGCGGATGCTCTGTTCTTTCCCGGTTCCTTTGTCCTTGGCACCGACACTCAACACACCGTTGGCATCGATATCGAAGGTCACCTCAATCTGAGGAACTCCACGGGGTGCCGGGGGAATACCATCCAGATGGAAGCGGCCGAGCGTCCGGTTATCGTTTGCCTTGACGCGCTCACCTTGCAGTACGTGTATTTCCACACTGGACTGGTTGTCAGCAGCAGTGGAAAAGGTTTCCGTTTTACTGGTAGGAATGGTCGTGTTGGCTTCAATGAGCTTGGTCATAACACCGCCCAGGGTTTCAATGCCGAGAGTCAGCGGGTTCACATCCAGCAGAACCACATCTTTCACATCACCGGAGAAGACACCGCCCTGGATAGCTGCACCAATGGCAACCACCTCATCCGGATTCACGCCTTTGCTGGGCTCTTTCTCAAAAAACTCCTTGACCACTTCCTGGATTTTCGGAATCCTCGTGGATCCACCCACCAGAATCACCTGATCAATTTCCGATTTTTTGAGCTTGGCGCCCTTCAATGTCTTTTCGCAGGGTGAGAGTGTCCGCTTCACCAGATCTTCTACCAACTGCTCGAATTTGGAGCGGGTCAGGTCAATGCTGAGGTGCCGTGGACCGGAGCTGTCGGCCGTAATAAACGGCAGGTTCACATTTGTTTTTTGTGAACTGGAAAGCTCAACCTTTGCTTTCTCAGCTGCATCCCGAAGACGCTGAAGCGCCATTGCATCCTTTTTCAGATCAATTCCGTCGCTTTTCCGGAACTCCTCGACGAGATAATCCAGGATGCGGGTGTCGAAGTCGTCACCGCCAAGGTGTGTATCACCATCGGTGGATTTCACTTCAAAAACACCGTCGCCCAGCTCAAGAATGGAGATATCAAACGTACCGCCACCAAGGTCAAAGACCGCAATGGTCATGCTTTTATCCTTTTTGTCAAGTCCGTATGCCAATGACGCAGCTGTCGGTTCATTGATGATTCGCTTGACATCCAGGCCGGCAATTTTCCCGGCTTCCTGAGTCGCTTTGCGCTGAGCATCGTTGAAATATGCCGGAACGGTAATCACCGCCTCGGTTACTTTTTCACCCAGATACTCTTCGGCGGTTTGTTTCATTTTCTGGAGGATCATTGCAGATATTTCCTGCGGTGCATAGGTCCGCTCGCCGATGTCGACCCGGGCCGTTCCATCGTCCGCTTTTACAATCTTATATGAAATCGTCTTTTGTTCTTCTTTCACCTCATTGTAAAAACGGCCCATAAATCTCTTAATGGAAGAGATCGTTTTCTCAGGATTGGTGATGGCCTGACGTTTGGCAGGAGCTCCCACCAGACGCTCTCCGTCTTTCGAAAAAGCAACAACCGAGGGTGTGGTTCTTCCTCCTTCGGAGTTTTGAATCACAACCGGCTCATTACCTTCCATCACCGAAACGCAGGAGTTCGTTGTCCCGAGGTCTATTCCAATTATCTTTCCCATAACTGTTGTTCTGTTTGTTTTAAAATTCCAATTAACATTCGTGAAGTAACAAATTCTATTACTTTTACTCCACTGAACGGCAACAACAGTGCCAGACAATAACAAAGAATCAAGATCTGCCGTATTGTCAGAACAAAATCGGCAGGATGGGCTAAAAGTGTGCCAGACTGTCCAGATGCGACCAAAATTCAGGGTAGGAAACCGCGGCCGCTTCAGCATTTGTGATTTCCGACACACCGTCGGACTTAAAGGACAGAATAGCAGCGGACATGGCTATTCTGTGGTCATGCCGGCTGTCATGCTGAGCTGCGCGAATCTTGCGCTTCGGGTCGCCATAAATAGTCAGGCCATCCGCATGCGCTTTCACTCGCACTCCACCCGCTTCCAGGACGGCCTGGATGGCCGCGAGCCGGTCGCTTTCCTTAAATCTCAATTCTTCAGCACCGGTGATACGGGACACACCGTCTGCAAAGGCCATCGCCACGCATAACACCGGCAGCTCGTCAATGGCGTTGGGTATTTCTGCCGGGTGGATGTCGGCCGGCTTCAGCTTCACAGATCTGACACGCAAGACGGCAACGGGCTCGTTTCCGGCATCCTGCTTCATCTCCATCTCTATGTCGGCTCCCATTCGGCGAAGAATATGGAGCGCAGCGCAGCGGGTGGGATTCACACCGGCTGCCGGCATGACAATTTCAGAGTCTTCCAGAATGGAACCTGCCACAAGCCAGAACGCAGCAGAAGAGAAGTCCCCCGGTATTTCGAGATTCTGAGGCGGTATGAAATTGCTCCGGCTGCTGGATATAATCCGTTCTTTTCCGTTTTGTTGCACCGTCAGTCCGAGCATGGTTTCGGTATGATTACGGCTTGCAACGGTTTCAATGACCTTTGTCAGCTCTGCCCCGAACAGTCCGGCAAGCAAGACGCACGATTTCAGCTGTGCACTGGCCACCGGAAGCCGGAAGAGGATCGGCATAAACGCTTTATCACGCCGTATTTGCAGCGGTGGTCGTCCGCCCTCAGCTGCATGGATATGAGCGCCCATCTGCACGAGCGGATCAATGATGCGCTTCATCGGCCGTCGTGAAAGCGATGCATCACCAGCGAGTGTGACCGGAGTACCCGCACCGGCCACAATACCTGCCAGCATACGCATTACAGTGCCCGAGTTGCCGCAATCGATCACGCCATCCGGCACGCACAATCCATCACGCCCCGTGCCTTCAATCCGAATGCGCCTGTCGGTTGATTCCACTTTTGCACCAAGCTGACCTATACAGGAAAGTGCCGTCTGTGGATCCTCAGCTGAAGGATAATTTGTGATGAGTGACGGCTCTTCCGAGAGCAGCGCAAAAAGTGCCGACCTCTGCGCTATGGACTTGTCAGCCGGTAAATGAATTGTCCCCTTTATGCCGTCAAGCGGCTTTATCTCCTTATTCATTATGGTCGTTGGTGCTGTTACAGCCTCCTTGCGGCAGTTCGGGAAAATTCGGTGTCCGGGAAACGTTCAATCACATCACGCAGCATTTGACTGGCTCTGCCGCTCTGCCCCATCAACCGGTAGGATTCCGCAGTTGCAAGCATTGCACGTGCAACCCACTGATCATAGGCCTCGTAGAGTGTACTGACCCTGGCATATGCTTCAATAGCCGCTTCATGATTTCTGCGCATTTGCTCCACATTTCCGAGATAATATTGGGCCCTTGCACCATTTTCCAGCATACTGGCATCAGCCACTCGACTAAAGTGATTTTCTGCATCCATGAGCTGGCCACGCTCAAGGGCTACCAGACCCTTTCCTATCAGAGACTGCTCATGATCACCACGGCGTTGTAATGCCCTGTCGAAGGCATCTTCGGCCTGATTGATTCTTCCGGCTGCCAGGTTGGCTTCTCCAAGCGCAGCCAGAGCTTCCACTTGCAGCCTGCCCTCTCGTTCGACAAGCTGCTCAAGCGCTGTTATAGCCCTGTTTTGACGTCCCCGTTCGAGTTCAAGCCGGCCAATGTGCAGCAGCGCGGGATCCACCTGGTCGGATCGCGGATAACCTTCAGTAATCTCACGGTAGGAAGCGATGGCATTATCCTTTTCTCCCAGCTGCTCATAGGCCTCTGCGATGTTGTACCATGCCTCTGGTATCATGGATTCGCTGGTTGTAACACGAATGTAGTTGCGGAAAGAGCTGACAGCTTCTCTGTAATCGCCGGCCTGCAGCAAATTCTCCGCTTGCCGGTATCGAAGCTGTTCGGCTGTACCTGTCTGGGGATGTTGGTTGAGAAAATCCTCGAGAACTTCGAGACTGGTGTCTTCCATGCCGGCGGCTATCTGTGCAAACTGGATTCCTCTTACCGCGTCTACAACCAGATTGCTTCCGGGATACGTATCCATTACCCTGCGATAAGCCGCAATGGCCTCCTCATAATTACCTGCATTGTAATACGCATCGCCAATTTGATACTGAGCGCGAGCGGCCCACTCTGTATTCGGATAGCGATTGATCAGCTCATGAAATTCGGTTACGGCCTGGTCGTAGTTTTCGGTCTGGAAAAAGATATACCCGATGTTATATTGCGCCTGTTCCCTCAGCCGACTGTATGGGTAGATCCGAACCAGCCTGCGAAAATTTCGTACCGCCTCGAAAGATAGATCATTACGGAAATAACTGTTGGCCATCTGGAAAATGGCATAGTCACCACCGGGATCCGCGCCCACCGCCTTTTCATAATTCAGGATCGCATCCTCATAGCGTCTGAGCGCATAATAGGAATCTCCAAGCCTTAAGCGGGTATCTACATCGTAAGGAAACAGCGCCATGGGCGGAGGTTCATGATCCGATTTAAACCGTTTAAAGTAGTGTATCGCTCGTTCATACTGACGAAGGTTGAAATGAGCCCATCCAAGTGAGTACACTGCAGCTCCGGCAAGTTTGTGGTCGGGATACCCATCAAGATAACGCTCCAGCTGCCGTATCGCATCACTCCAGCGCTGCTGATGATAGTAGCTGTCGGCACTCCAGAAGAGAGCCTCGGCCGCGAGTTCACCGGACGGTTGGTCTCTGTAAACGGCATTAAAGGCGCGAGCGGCTTCCCGGTAGGCGTGATTTTCATACAGCACCCATGCCCGCTGAAACTGAGCCTGCCGCTTCATGTCGGGATCCACATCGGCGGTCTGTTCGGCAATCTCAAAAGCCTGCACCGCCCGCGAAAATTCGTTGTTGGCAAAATAGGCTTCACCCAGCAGGGAATACACTTTGCCGGGATCCTTCAGATCCTGGTCCCCACGAACCAGGCGCTGAAGCACGTCAATCGCCAGATCAAACCGGCCCAACTCAAAAGCTGTCAGTCCCCATTCATAATAGACCTGTTCAACCCAAAAGCCTTCCTTGTAACGATCGCCGAATTTTTGGAATGCTTCCAGCGCCTGGTCATACCGGCCACCCAGTTTGCGGTTGATGGCCTCATAGTAGCGGGCTTTGCGGGCGAGTTCGTCACCACCCAAAGCCGCTTTGGCAAATGAATCGGCCGCCCAATGAAACACACGCTGTTTGTGATAGACCCAGCCAAGGCCGTAATGTGCGGGTCGCGCCTGCATCTCGTCACGACTCTGATTGATGTACCTCCGATAATGTGTTGCTGCCTGATCAAAATTGCCAAGGTAGTTATGGCTTTCTGCGATGAGCAAAATCGCCTTAAGCTGTGCCTCGCCCTCCAGATAGGCCAACTCCGCCCTTAGTGCCTGGATGGCCTCTTCATAGCGTTCCTGGCGATAGTACATCTCACCGAGTGCTGTTCCGATCTGCCGGGTCTGCGGATGCGTTGGATAGCGCTCACGGAGCTCCTCAAACACCTCCGTCGATCGATCAAAATCCTCATTTTCAAGGTAGAGCTGACCCCTGGAATACATGGCTTTGGGCGCCCATCTTGAATCCGGGTAGCGGTCAGCCAGTTGACCATAAAGCGAAGATGACGTAGCTGTGCTGTCCATGGCGCGAGCAGACTCTGCCA
>SLLP01000139.1 GCA_007133995.1 Balneolales bacterium | reverse complement strand
TATTGCGATGGGAGCCAAAATCAGGGCCTACGACCCGGAGGCGCATCAAACGTTTCCTGCTGCAGTGGGTGAGGAGATCAGCTCGCAAATTGACTACGTGAAGGATCAGACGGCAGCACTGGTAGATGTCGATGCGCTTGTCATATGCACCGAATGGAATGAATTCCGCCGACCCGATTTTGAAAACTTCCGGAAGCTGATGAAAGAGCCGGTCATTTTCGACGGTCGAAATCTTTATGATACGGACCGCATGGAGCAGTTGGGCATCACCTACGTTAGTGTCGGACGCCGGCCTGTCAACCTGAATCGCAACTGACACTGCCAAACCAAATCCGTGTAACATGCATATCCTCGGTATTTCGTGCTACTATCACGATGCCGCAGCCGCGCTGGTTTCGGACGGCAAGCTGGTAGCTGCCGCCCAGGAAGAGCGATTCACGCGCATCAAACACGACCAGAACTATCCGGAGCATGCCATAGCATGGTGTCTTGATTACGCAGGTATCACGGTCACCGACCTCAATGCAGTTGCTTTTTATGACAAGCCTTTTCTTAAGTTCGAGCGTATTCTGGAGACGTATCTGGCATATGCGCCGGCCGGTATTCGCAGTGCCTGGAAGGCTTTGCCGGTCTGGATAAAGCAGAAAATGTGGATTTCAGAGCACATCCGCACAGAGCTGGGGTACGAGGGGGAGCTCTTCTATCCGGAGCATCACGAGTCACATGCTGCATCGGCATTTTTTCCCTCGCCATTTAAGGAAGCGGCCATATTGACCATGGACGGGGTGGGTGAATGGGCTACAAGTTCTGTGGGTCAGGGCCGGGATAACCGGATCCGTCTGCATCAGGAACTGCATTTTCCTCATTCGCTCGGACTGCTATACTCCGCCTTTACCTATTTCACAGGTTTCCGGGTGAACTCCGGCGAGTACAAGGTGATGGGACTGGCGCCTTATGGCAAACCCGTGTACCGTGACCGCATCCTGGATGAACTGATTGATCTGCGCGATGACGGTTCATTCCGCATGAATATGCGTTATTTTGGATACGGCTCGGGTCTGACGATGACCAATCGCCGGTTCGCCCGGCTGTTTGATGGTCCGCCGCGCAGGCCCGAATCTCCGCTCACCCGACGCGAAATGGATCTGGCCGCATCCATCCAGTCAGTTACCGAAGAGATTATGCTCAAGATGGCGCGACATGCCCGTAATGTCACCGGCAGCCCGAATCTCTGTCTTGCCGGAGGCGTTGCTCTCAACTGTGTAGGCAACGGCAAGATCCTGCGAGAAGGTATCTTCGACAATATCTGGATTCAGCCGGCCGCCGGCGATGCGGGCGGGTCGGTGGGTGCCGCACTGATGACCTGGTACCATCACTTCGACCAGCCGCGTTTACTGAATGGAGTTGATGGGAGTAAGTGGATTGGAGGGAAAAAGGGGGGTGACAGCACGGATGGCAGCGAAAGAAAAAGCAAAAGCCACAAGAGTGACGGGAATGAGAGGAACGAAGGCAGCGGCATATCTGACGGAATGAACGGAGCACTTCTCGGCCCCGCCTACGACACCGAAGCCATTAGCGCCTTTTTGAAGGATAACTCGGACTATTTCACTGAACCCGTAACGGAAAATGAGATGCTATTCCGTACTGCAGGATATCTGTCCGACGGCAAAGTGGTGGGCTGGTTTCAGGGAAGGATGGAATTCGGCCCCCGTGCGTTGGGAAGCCGTTCCATTCTTGGTGATCCTCGATCCGAAAAGATGCAGAAGACTCTGAATCTGAAAATCAAGTATCGTGAGAGCTTCCGGCCCTTTGCCCCCAGTGTGACCATTGAAAAAGTACAGGAGTTTTTCGAGCTGGACCGGCCAAGTCCCTATATGCTTCTGGTTGCCGATGTGGCACACCGACTGCGCAAGCCCGTGGATAACGCTGTTGAAGGTTTGGACAAGCTCTACCAAATCCGTTCGGAACTCCCCGCCATCACGCATGTGGACGGATCGGCCCGAATCCAAACGGTGGATAGCCGTACAAACCCCCGTTATCATGCTTTATTGTCCGCTTTCGAAGAGCGAACTGGCTGTCCTGTGCTTATCAATACGAGCTTTAATGTACGGGGCGAACCGATTGTCTGCACACCTGAAGATGCCTGGCGGTGTTTCATGCGGACAGACATGGATGTGCTCGTAATGGATCGCTTCGTGATTGAAAAGCATCCCGGGGACCGGCTGGCCGATCCAACTGAAACGATTGCATCACTGCAGCCCGATTAATTCCTGGATAATAATTTCTTATGGTCAGTATGAACATAATTTAAAACCATGCATTATACAACACTCACGTCATGCTGAAAAACCTGATCAAAGAGATAAAAATCGATCACCGTATACTCAGACAGTTTGCCTGGGTCATGGCTGTGATGCTTGGTCTGGTGGTTCCGGTGGTCATTATCTGGTTCAATAACTGGGAGCTGGTTCGTCCGGCGTGGATTGTCAGTGTGATCGGAGTGGCCTTTCTATGTGCCGGAGTTGTAGCACCGATGGGGCTGAGGCCTGTTTATATCGCCTGGATGCTGATTGCTCTGGTCCTGGGAATGGTGGTCACGCGCATCATCATTGCTATTGTCTTTTATATGATGATAACTCCGATCGGATTGGTCAGGCGCACACTGGCAACCATGGATCCATTGGGACTTCAACCTGATCCGGCTAAAGGATCATATTGGATCGATAGAAAAGATACACAAACGGGTCAGATCAAAAAACAGTATTGAATGGTTCATTCATACCTCTGATGCAATGGATCGGATGTTATCAGTTGCTATTCCGATACATAAAACCGGATTTTATCCATGGTTTGGCCGTGTCTGTCCTTCAGAACAACCCGCCATTGACCGGGCTGCAGGCTCACGGAAGAGTACGTTCGCCAATTGTTTGAAACCCCGATCCTGGTACTCATTTCAAAATACAGTTCATCGTCGTGGTGCCATTCAAAATAGATGTTCTGCATCATTTCACTGTTATGAATGCGGGCGAAAGCCCATGCACGCGAATCGTCTATGCTGTAGGAGTCTACAATCTCAACCGGTGCACGTTCCAAAACATCTTTGGCCAGCATAAAATCAATCACAAACAGTGTATCACGATCCATCTCTGAATCATCATTCCCGGGCCCCGTAACATTGAGCTCAAAACGGGATGGGTTGGCATGAGTTTCAACGTAGCTGCTACCGGCAAAAAGTCCGGTGATGGTAACTGAGGTAATAAAAGTCATTGTTACCATAAGAACCGGTATCTTTTTTATTCCTGATGTGTTGTAGATCGATAGCAGCCTGAGAGCAGCGGGGCTGATGCAAACGAGAGATAGATTATTATTTGCCAGGTTAATAATATTAACGCCAGTATCCTTTTTTTGATTGGAAAAACTCATGAGTGAAAAAGCCTTGGGAAAATTAATTGATGTTTACCCGTATTCATCATATAGTTGCATTTGCCGCCCGTTTGGACGATCAAATGATCATTCGTTTAAACCATGAACATGTGGACTGCAAATGGATCTATACGCAAGATGTGAAAAAATTTATTAAATGGCCTGAACAGGTTCGTCTTATTTACATGATTCATGATATCTTGACTACTGACGGAATTCTGCAAGAGTGGCGGATTCCTGTACCTGAATAATGTCAATCTATTGGATTTTTATGATACCCTTATTACATCATTATTTTTACGGCAGTCAGGGGAAGAAACACCTTGCCAATTGCCTCACGTTAGTACGGCAAGATCTCATTTGGGCATTATTGACCAAACGGACCGGAATCGCTGCTATATTACTACCAATCATAATTTTAACTCTTACAGCTGGTCGATCAGGTGCCCAGATCATCTCCACGGAAAGCTATGAGGTAGGTATCGCACCGGATCTGTGGTTCAACTCCGTGGATGGAGTCATTGTCGGTCTGCGTTTCCGGGGTGAGGATCCGCGAACTTTTCTGGACGGACCGCATCGTGTTCATGCCGGCATCTGGTTGGGTACCCGCTTCCCTGATCATCCCGTATCCTATGCCTTTACCTGGGCTCATCCGATTGCCGCCATCACCGGTATAAACAGCGAAGGAGGCGTCCGGGTCGCCAGCAGCATGCGGACCGGTCTCCATCTTCATGAAGCTGGTTTACATAAACGCTGGCAACCAGGATTTGACGAGTTTGTCTCCAGTGACTTTGGGTTCAATGCCGGTATCTATAAGCGTTTTGATCAGGATTATCTGCTTTATAAGGCACTATGGCAGACGGATCCTGTGATATATCTCAGATCCTCATTTCGTAAAAGAGACCGGAACTACCTGGGTAGATGGACACTGACGCTGCATGCCTCAAGTGGCTTGCCCATAACCACCGATGACCCCTTTATTGATTTTTTGGGGCAGCAAACCCCGCTTCCGGATAATCTGGGGTGGGAGGGTCTGTATGGCCATATGCAACTCCAGATCATACAGCAAATGGACATGCCGTCCGGATTCCATGCACGAACCCGGCTTTTTGGAGGCGCATCGTCTGAAGCCACTTCGCCGGAGCATCGCTTCATTATCTCCGATGCAACCGCATTTGACTGGCATGGCTCTGCTTTCACCCGAGCAAAAGGCACCATTCCAATCCACTGGATGCGCTCGGGCTGGGTGCAGGTGCCTGGTGGTCCGGGGCTCAGGGGCTACACATTTCGCACTACCCGTTTGCTGGAGGATGGACAACCTGCATGGGCACAACACGCGCTTGCCGTAAACTTTGATTTCTATTTCCCCAACCCGGTAAACAGATACTTCGCGCGCATTCCCTATGTGGGTGATCTGCTGAAATTGGAGTCTTATGTTTTTGCTGACGCAGGCTATGTCAATGATGGCAGAGGCTGGCAGGATCCTTTGACGGATGCCGGTGCCGGCCTCATGCTCTCATTAAATATACCGGATTATCTTGGTCAGGATCGCGGTTTTTTCATAAGATATGAACTCCCCGTTTGGCTTTCTGAACCGGAACCGGGTGAAAACGAGTTTAAGCTCCGGCACCTTCTTGGATTGGGAATTCTTTATCGAATGTAATCCAATCCGCTTTATGCTTTTTTTCCGAACTGGGTTTTCTGAATTTTTTCCGGTTTAACCTGCATAATGAGTACCGCGGCAATGATGCAGGCTATTCCGGCAACCCAAAAAGCAATGGTGTAATCGCCCACGGCAAACATCACCTCCTGCAGTGTGCCTCTCGGACAGGTTGTAAGGTATGGAACGTGCTCCACAATTCGCATGAATCTGGCGGCAAGATACGGCCCGATTATGCCGCCGGCTCCGTATGCCGTAAACATCAGTCCGTAATTCACCCCGATATGTCTGGTGCCGAAGAAATCAGCGGTCAATGCGGGATAAAGGGATAGAAAACCACCGAAACAGAGGCCCACAATTCCGATCCAGGTCAAATAAAGCGGAAAGACACGCATGAAGTCCAGAGTAAGCATGGCGACTCCGCAAAGCAGGAACATGATCAGCAGGGTAACCCGGCGGTCCATCATGTCAGAAACCTTTCCCCAGAATATGCGACCGGCTGCGTTGAAAATAGCCAGGAAAGACACTGCTGTCGCTCCCATGGCCGTAACACTAAGATAGGTGGCATGGGGAATCGGACCCGTCATCTCTCCAAAAGAGAAAGATTGCCAGATTGGCGATGCTTTCATTATGACCTGAAGACCGGCTGTGCATCCAGCAAAATAGGTGATCCACAGCAACCAGAAAGCAGGCGTGCGGAGCATTTCGCCAGGTGCGAAGTCGACTTTTGGCGCCTTGGCTGCGGCGGTGCCTTCAGGAGGACTCCATCCTTCCGGTTTGTAGCCTTCAGGCGGGTTGACCAGTAGCTGAGCACCGGCAACAACGATCACCAGGAAAATTACTCCGAGCGCCATAAAGGAATTGAAAACACCAACCTGGGGAAGGTTGAACAGCTGGAGGTTGAACAGCATGTATGCGTCACCGCAGATGAGGCCACGCGCCAGAGGTGCAAAAAAGAATGCACCGGCACCAAAACCAGCCACGGCCAGTCCCGTTACCAGTCCGCGCTTGTCCGGAAACCACTTTACGCAAGTTGCTATTGGGCATACATAAGCAACTCCAATGCCGATTCCGCCTAACACTGAATAGGTCAGAATCAACCAAACCAGGGCAAAGGACGGCTCAAACATATAGGCAAAACGGGCCATAATGAGCCCGGCCCCGAGGATGATGCCACCTGAAGTTGCCACGATACGCGGGCCAAGACGATCCTGAATGCGCCCGCCGAAAATTACCGCCAATGCAAAAGAGGCCAGAACGATCTGGGCTGGCAAAGTGACCTGCGTCTCGGTCCATGTTGGGAAAAATTCCAGCAGTGGTGATTGGAAGACACTCCAAATATAAACAGCGCCAAGACTAACCTGTATGACCAGGGCCCCTACGACCACCCACCATCGGTTCATTACTTTTTTCTCAGTCATTTGTTACCCTCACAAGGTACATTTGTAAATTAGATATCAGGTGTGAGAGCGCCTACTTCCAATAATATTATGGATCTTTTGGATCCGGGCCGGAAATGCCTTTCACCCGATACAAGTTGAATAATGTCTGCAGCAGAGATGCAGTATACAGTAAAGAGTTTAAATCAGATAATCAATTAAAAACCGGGCCGGATGCAACGATAAGTCGCATCAGCCCGGTGTGAGTTACTACAGCAGAGGACGGCAGTAACATGCCGTACCGGTTTTCGGAAATCCAAAGCGAATCAATTATTTCTCTCGCCCCTTGATAAGGCTTTCCACCACACTTGGATCTGCCAGTGTGGTAATGTCGCCCAGATTTCCAGTGTCCTTCTCTGCAATCTTGCGGAGAATACGCCGCATGATTTTTCCTGATCTTGTTTTCGGCAGGGATGGTGCAAACTGGATCGCTTCCGGAGTGGCGATGGGGCCGATCTCCTTGCGGACGTGCATCACCAGCTCCTTGCGGAGCTCATCGCTTTCCTCGACACCTTCGTTCAGCGTGACATAAGCATAGAGGCCCTGACCCTTGATTTCATGCGGGACCGGGGTAACGGCCGCTTCCGCAACCTTGGCGTGGCTAACCAGTGCGCTTTCCACTTCTGCGGTGCCGATGCGGTGTCCGGATACGTTCACAACATCATCGATACGGCCCATCAGCCAGTAGTCGCCGTCATTGTCGATGCGGCAGCCGTCGCCGGTGAAGTACATGTCGTCGAACATGGCAAAATAGGTGTCGATGAACCGGTCATGGTCGCCCCACATGGTGCGCATGATACCCGGCCATGGCTTTTTTATGCAGAGTTTGCCGCCTTCGTCAATGTCACACTCAGAGGCATCGTCGCGAAGGATGGCCGGATCCACACCAAAGAACGGCTTGGAGGCGCTGCCCGGTTTGAGATCCATGCAACCCGGCATCGGGGTGATCATGAAACCGCCGGTTTCGGTCTGCCACCATGTATCCACGATGGGGCAGCGCTCGCGTCCCACGCGGGTATAGTACCACATCCACGCTTCCGGGTTGATCGGCTCGCCCACCGAACCGAGAACGCGCAGTGAGTCCAGCTTGTACTTCATCACCCAATCGTCACCCTGACTCATAAGCGAGCGGATGGCAGTGGGAGCCGTATAGAACGCGGTAACCTTGAATTTGTCGCAGATGTGCCAGAAACGTCCGGCATCCGGATAGGTCGGCACGCCTTCGAACATCATGCTGGTGGCGCCGTTGGCCAACGGACCGTATACGATGTAACTGTGACCGGTCACCCACCCGATATCAGCGGTACACCAGTAGATGTCATCATCATGGATGTCGAACACCAGTTTGTGGGACAGGGCCGTATGCAGCAGGTACCCGCCGGTGGTGTGGACCACGCCCTTCGGTTTTCCGGTAGAGCCGGAAGTGTAAAGGATGAACAGCGGATCTTCCGCATTCATTTTTTCAGCCGGACAATCATCGCTTGCCTTCTCCATTTCATCATGGTACCAGACATCACGTCCTTCCACCATATTGCAGGGATCGTCGGTCACTTTGGTAACGATCACGTTCTCGATAGTGGGGCAGCTTTCCAGCGCCTCATCGGCAATTTTCTTGAGTGGGATATGCTTTCCGGCGCGCAGGGAAACGTTGGAAGTGACAAGCATCTTGCAATCCGAGTCGTTTACCCGGCCTTTGATCGCGTCGGAACTGAATCCGCCGAAAATAATGGAATGGATGGCACCGATACGGGTGCAGGCCAGCATCACGATAGCCAGTTCAGGGATCATCGGCATGTAAATAGCCACGCGGTCACCTTTTTTAATCCCTTTGGATTTTAATACATTTGCAAACTTGCTGACTTCTTTGTGAAGCTGCTTGTAGGTGAACTCCTGCACAGCATCTTCTTCCTCTCCCTGCCACAGAATGGCCGTTTTATTTTCGGTGGGTGTGCCGAGATGTCGATCGAGACAGTTGTAGGATACGTTCAGTTCCCCGTCTTCAAACCAGGTGTGTTTGATGATCCGTTTTTTCGTGTTCCACTCATACTCGAGGGCTTTTGTAGGTTCCTTGAACCAGTCCAGTGTCTTGGCCTGTTCCAGCCAAAACCCGTCAGGGTCGTTGACGGACTGTTCCCACATTTTTTTGTACTGATCGAGTGAATTGATCCATGCTTTTTTCCGGAATTCCTCCGGGGGAGGAAAAACACGGGATTTTGACATTAAGGACTGCATACCTGATTTGTTTTTTGACATAGCTAAATCCGTTTTGTATATGTGTTAATATTATGGTTTTAATAATTTTTACCGGAGTTCACTATTCCGGTTTAGAAGAGAAAATGCATTTAAAATTTCGCCCCCATTGTTCTGCACTAAAAAAAAGCAGAAACGCCGATAATTGCAACCTTTAAAAGGGCTTTTCCAAAGCAATATACCGTTCTGAATTGAAGTTTTCACTTGTTATCTTACTCAGCACGAATTAAGTCCATATTTAAGCCCGAAAATAAGTATGATACGAGATTCGTTACGCGCGGAAGCAGAAGATATATCGGGACCAGAGTTTTCGGTGCCGGTGAAAGTGCAGGAAACGTTATACTGACAGTATTTACCCGCAAAAGTACAGTACCTCCCGGAAAAGAGGAGTGCGAGCCAGCCGATTCGTAATTATCATTCTACAACCATGCCAGGTACAAAAAATCCATCAGTTCGAACTGACGGAAGATATCTTCCGCTGGTCGCTTTTCTGTTTCTGGTAGTTACAGGATGCACCACATCTGCCTGGATGGTTAAGGAAGAGTCCGTTCGTGATCCCGACTCGGAGACTGTCGTCTACGAATCCATATCTTTTCAGCCGGTGGTATTACCATCTCCTCAGAACCCTGTGCTCTCTTTGGAACTTGTCAACGAGAGAGCACTACAATATGACATGCACCTGGCCTCGGAGCGTTATATTCAAAGATACCGGCCCAGGTACGGCTATCTGGCCGTTAGTGCTGCAGGCATGGGACTTGGACTTTATCTGGCAAACTCACCGGCTATTGACGCCGACAGACTGTCCGGCAGAGAGCGGGCCATGCTGAATCTCGCAGCGCTCAGCATTGGTACGGCAGGTTATATGGCAATGAAGCCGACCGGTGATGCGCGTCCGGCAGGCGAGCGACGCCTGCTCCAAAAAACAGGCATCGATATATTCCTGGATACTATTCCGGCTCCTCTCCCGGGAAATGCCGAGGCAAAACTGTCCATTGTACGGGGAGAAGATTCACTGGTGTCGAAGCGAAATGTGAGTTTCAGTGATAACACAATCTCTATGCATCTGGGGCAGAAAACAGGCATCAGAAGACTTCCCGGAACTGACACCACTGGCATGAGTATCCTTTTAGAATACCAGAATGTCCGATATGAAAAATATCTCTCGCTTCCGGATTTCATGCAGGAATATGTCGAGGTCACTTCCTCGAGCGTGCCCGTCAGAACATCGCCGGCAACCCTGAACAATAATATCATTCGCCATGTCGGCAGCGAAAGCCGTTTTCCATTTTTAAGCGACGTGGATGACCGCTGGTATCGCATTCTGCGTTCAGAAGGCCCGGCCTATATCCGAAAAAATGAATCGGAAAAAATATGGCAAATGGCAGACACCGCACGTATAGGAGACCTTATTGTCATGCCGGATCAGCTGGTCTTTGGCGATCTGGCTATTGAGAGAAACCTGCCCGACAACCAAAGGGCAAACCCCGATGCTATTGCCATCGCGATAATAAATGGAGATTATCGCCCTCCGGTCCGCTACCTTCCCCACGCCTCGCGTACAGGACAGCTGGTTGAATATTATCTCAATCAGGTGATGGGATATTACGCTGATAATATCCGTGTATTCGAGAATATGACAGCCCGGGAAATGGAAAACTTCCTCGATGATGCAGATTCCCTGATGATAGGCGGACGGTATTTGTCCATGGACGAATCCGATCTTTTTTTCTACTACTATGGACACGCATTTTCCGGACCGGGTGACCAGATGTATCTGATTCCGGTAGATTATGATCCCGGCGATGTAAGCGAGAAAATCATTTCTTTCGAAAGTCTTGTTGATGTACTCAAACGGTTGAGATCACGACAAACTGTGCTTGTATTGGATACGGACTGGAGCCGTGCATCGGTATTCGGACGAAGCACGAATAATGATATGCGTCAGCGCCCGGCCGGGTCAGAGCATCTGGAAGACGTGCTGACGGACCTTCCACCTGGTGTGGCTGCATTCTGGTCTGCTCAACCCGGTCAGCGTTCGGAAGCTTACGGAGGTAATAACGGCCGCAGAGGATATCCCTACGATATATTCACCTGGTATTTTTTCAGCGCCCTCCAGGATGGTTTGCGTTCATCGGGGGATATCGAGGAGTACCTCGAACGCAATGTCCCTTTTACTTCGCGGCGACTGCATGACCGTGCTCAAAATCCCGGGTTCGCCGGAAGCCGGGATGTGATCCTGGTGCCCGATCCGCAGATACCAACAGAATCCGGCGATCGCAATGATGAAAACAACGAGTTAAACGATCAGGATATTCAGGATTACCAGGGTACACAGGAATCTCCCGACATCGGAAATACCGCGAATAACTCAGCAGAACAAGATTCCTGAAACAAATCGACAGCTTCAAATAAACTGAATCAAATCAACAGAGCGTGACGCTGCAAATTTAGCCTGCGGTACTGTGGATCATTGGCGCTGCCTGCCTGCTGGTCTAATCGCTGATATAATAAACCGCATATTCCCATGGTCCGAAAGTCCATGATTGATGTTCTCCCAGCCTGACTTCAATATCCGAGAATAAATCCTGATAGGTGCCAATGAGATAAGAGCCGGCGATATCAAACGACACTTCCCTGGCGGACAGGTTCAGCAAAACAACTGCCTTGTCATGCTCCACCTCACGGAAAAATGCGAATATCTGGTCATCTGCTGTGGTCCTGATTCGGACCAGATCTCCCCCATGAACTCCATTGAAAAGAGCCCGGTTCTGTTGATTCAGCTGCAGCAGTCGTGTGTAAAAATCCTGCAGGGGATAATCACCCCATTCAATCGGATCCTTTTCAAAAAACTCCAGTCTCTTGTCCATCGCCGCCTCCTGTCCATTGTAAACCAGCGGCATGCCGGGTATGGTTGCTGCCAGCACGGCAAATGCCTCCACACCGTCACCCAGCCGTTCAAACACGGTACCGTTCCAGCTGTTTTCGTCATGATTTGATGTGAATTGCATGCGATAGGCATAATCAGGAAACCGATGGCGGTTCTCTTCCAGATGCTGTTCGAAATCCGAGATCGTGATTCCGCCCGCAGCAAGTTCGTTCATTTTGTGGTGGGTCTCCCATGCATAGGACATATCGAAAGCGTGCGTGTGGTGTTCGGGAGTCTCCGCTTCCGCAAGCATGAATACCGGCTTGATATTGTCCAGCCGACGGCGCGCTTCATTCCAGAATGCGGTTGGAACCAAATCAGCAACATCGCAGCGATACCCGTCAATGTCGAACTCCTCGACCCAGTACTCAAGCGCTTCATGCATCATACGGTGCGTCTCGGGATTGTCAAAGTCGAGCTGAATCACATCGGTCCAGTCTGTTCCCGGGGGGATGATGAAGTTGCCATCGGCATCCGTTTCGTAAAGTTCGGGATGGGTTCGGGTCCAAACGGCATCCCAGGATGTGTGATTGGCTACCCAGTCCAGGATAACATACATGCCGTGATCGTGAATCTGTTCAACCATCTGCCTGAAATCCTCTTTGGTACCAAATTCGGGATTGACACCAAGATAGTCGTAGACAGAGTAGTAGCTTCCAAGGGTTCCCTTGCGCTCCTTCTCTCCAATGGGGTGGATCGGCATAAACCAGAGGATGTCAACGCCCATGTCGCGCAGCCTAGGCAGATGTTCAACAAATGCGTTGAACGTGCCCTCCTCCGAAAACTGGCGCAGGTTCACTTCATAGATGGTGGCATTCACTGCCCACTCCGGTGTTTGTGGCGGAGTGGGATATTCCGGCTGCTTTTCCGAATCCGGCGCACAGGATGCGATGATAAGAACAGACAGGATTGACAGGACAAGATCTTTTGCAATATGATTAACGAACAGATGTGGAACATGCCTCTTAAGGTTTTTCATGTGTTTATGATTTTTGATTCAATAGGTCACATAGAATGTCCATGACGATTCTAATCATGCTCCTGTGTGTCCGGGATCATGCCCGGTCATGGGCATTTCATGGCGGCAGGATTATCGAATTAACAGAAGTTTTGATATCAGCATTGATTTACATTGTAAAATACAGCAATCAACATAACAAATGAAAGCGCTTACTTTTTTTAAAAAAAACATCGAACCAGCGACATTTATTAAACATTTCACTCGATTGTGGAAGGATGTTTCTTTATATTTAGATTCTGTAAAAATAAGGAACTTCCAGACCGTCCGGAATCGTTACATTAATGGGCCGGGCTTCTGTCTTCGGAAATCTATTATCAAAAAGTAAGCCGAAACCGGCAAGTCCACCCATGCCGGAACACTTAACACAACAAACTGTCTTACACCTGTTATGAGTGATACCCAAACTATCGAAAGCCTGGTAAAACAGCCGTACAAGTACGGTTTCAAGACCAATGTCGAATATGACTACTTCCCGAAAGGACTCAATGAGGATGTTGTCAATCTGATTTCGGAGATAAAGGAAGAGCCTGATTTCATGCGTGAATTCCGCTTGAAGGCCTATCGAAACTGGAGAACCATGAAAGATCCTCTTTGGGCCAACATCAAGTATCCCCGTATCAATTACGACAAGATCCAGTTCTACTCGTCACCCAAGAAAAAGCCGCAGCTTAACAGTCTTGATGAGGT
>SLLP01000002.1 GCA_007133995.1 Balneolales bacterium | reverse complement strand
TTGTTTTTGGCAACCATCCAACACGTGTAACCATGCAGAGAATTCTTGTCCTTCTTTTTGGTTTGATTATCCTGCCTTGCATGACCATGTCACCACTAAATGCACGGCCGGTAACACAGGATACCATACGGATTGCTTTTGATGAGTTCGTGGACATGGCCACGGAATACTCGGCAAATCTTGATGCTCGTCGCAAGAATGTGAATCTTGCCGAAAACAGAGTGCAGCAGGCGCGTGCCAACCGGTTACTGCCAAACCTCAACCTGACCACGGCACATGGACTTGTTCCCGGCGTCAAATCCATGGATCCGAGTATAACACCAGGGCAATACTATCTGGACCCCTATCTCGAGAATGACTGGGAGGATTGGGGAGTTTTTACCCAGGCTGAAATCAGCGGAATCCAACCGATATTTACTTGGGGTGCAATAAGCAATCTTATCAATGCCGCACAAAAAGGAGTAGAAGCTGCGCGATATGAACTTGATGCAGAAAAGGGCTCTTATATTTTGCAGCTCTTTGAACTCTATCAATCTGCTTTGCTCGTAAACGAGCTTGAGCGCCTGATGAATCAGGCGCTTTCACAACTTGAGGAGGCAGAAACTGAACTTGAAAAAATGCGTGATGAAGGAGATCCAACTCTTGAGGAAAAGGATGTTTTCGAATTCTATATTTTCAAAGCTGAATTTGAAACCCTGATCACTGAGGTGGAAGAAACACGAGATTTTGTCACAAGATCCTGGAATCTTGTTCTGGCCAACAGACCTGATAGATTGTATCTGCCGGCAGAACGTTTTTTGGATCCTTTGCCTGTTTCACTTCAGGACTTTGGTTATTATGAAAACAGCGCCATGTCCAACCGCTCTGAACTTAAGGGTCTCAATGCCGCAAGACAAGCTGCCAGCTATGGTGCTGATGCAGCACGCTCTCAATATTACCCCAGTATGGTGTTGGGACTTAGCGCCGGTTTTGGATACACACCCAACCGGCCAAGACAAAACAACCCATTTATTCGAAACAATACCAACTTTCTTTCTGCCCGTGTCGGTTTCGGCTTTCAGCAGAATCTTAATTTTTGGCAGATTCGCAACCAGGTAGAACGTTCTGAAATTCAGAAACGACAGATTGATGACTTCCATGACGCCGCCACCGATGGCATACGTATTGAACTGGGTGACCGATACCGTGAAACCCAAATAGCCAAGTCAAAACGCCAAAGCAAAGAGAAGGCACTCAGGATTAGCAATGAATGGCTTAGATTCGAACAAATTGAATTTGATATTGGTTTCGGAGATATAAAAAACCTGGTTGATGCCGTTAAAAAAAAGATGGAGCTCGAGGTGGAAGTGACTCAGCTTACATTTGATCTGAATATTAAAATGGCCAAACTTTATCGATCGGCGGGAATTCCTCTTCGTGAAATAATGCCTGCAGATAATTAAGGGTGCTGAACAAAACAGAAACATGGTCGTATAAATTGGTAAAGGTGCAATTCAAGGCGATCCCCCGGTACCAGAATCCAACCATCAGTACATCAATCAAAAACTGAATTATAATGAAGCTCTTTGCTCTGTTCCTGCTCTTTCTTTTTACTTCAATTTCCACTATTGCCAACACTAACAAAGAACAGGAAATCCGCACTATCCTCGAGAACCGTGACAATCAAATCAAGGAACTGATTGGACCTGAAGGAACCGACTACACCGATGAACAACGTGAAGAGCTCCGGGATATAATCAATGATATGATCGACTATAGAAAAATGGCGCAACATGCGCTAGGCGATAAATATCAAGAACTCAGCAGGGAAGAACGGGAAGAATTTGTCGATCTGTTTTCAAGTATAATCCGTGATCAGTCGCTCCAGCAGCTGGATATTTACCGTGCAGAAGTCATTTATGATGAGATAGCAGTCGACGGAACCGATGCCATGGTAAAAACAACTGCGATCCTTGGTGACAAACGTATACCGATTCATTATCGCCTGGTGAAAAGCGATGAGGAGTGGGTAATTACCGATCTATCCATAGACGAAGCTTGGACTGCAGAATCCTATCGTAGATCATTCCAAAATATTATTCGTCGCAGGGGATATGACGCACTGATTGACAATCTCCGCAAAAGAGCAGAGCAAGCATAATCTTAATCTTTCCACTTTCCCGGTGATCAAGGCCAACTGAAAGACATTCAGGAAACCGAAGTGATGAGCCCAAGATTTCGTGACTCGTGCAGATATCGTTGAAAACTATCTCTTGCCTCTGCTGATAAATGAAATAGAGGATGAGACAGCCGATCTCGACCACGCATCTTCAGCCAGGCCAATCGGGCAATGTTCCGGGTGCTTCCACGAAGTCCCGCCAAAAAACGTCTTCGCTCACGCGTTGTGCCGGACAAGCTTTGTATAATAAGCCATGCGTTATCCTGATCAAGCTGACGCGCCTTTTCAAGATCCCATTGTGAAAGAAACGCACGGTCCGGGTGCCGGTTTCGATCAGGATACCGTTTTCTTTCAGTATTTCTATGAAGCAGACTTCCGGCATAACCTGACTTCGGCGAATATACATACGGATGGTGAACAAATTCCGGATGATCCATATGAAGTAAGGTGCTACCGAGCCAACAAAGCTCAATGTCGTCATCCATCATCATCATCTGACGGGTAATACGATCTGGATGATGCCAATCGCTATCATCCCAATGGATAATATGGCTGCCGTGGGCATGATCCATCCCAATATTTTTTAAATGACACATGTTTTTTTTATCATTCACAGAATGACGGATATATTTCAACTCGCCGGGTGAAATATCTTCAAGAAGGGGAGACAGGTCATGATTGCCACTATCGACAATAATCAGCTCTTTCTCTTTCCAGGTCTGGTGCTGGTAACACAGAATGGCTCTGATAGCTTTTTCGGGACTTTGGCCAGCAACCATAAGACAGCTTACTGCCGGTGATGTTTTTTGCATTTTAAAATACCCTGTTGCATTTGGATTTTACTTCTTTAGAAATAAAATAACACTATTTTGGAAACGTGCTGAAAATCAGTTTTTGAACAGCTATCTGAATATTTATTCCCGAGGTTCTAGGAATATCAGCATCAAAATCTCGAACATAATTACGGAGTTACATGCATGGGTGATTTGTCAGATATAAGGCAAAATGCAAATCCCGCTTATAATAAAAAAAATCAGCTCGATGATAAGAAACGGGAAGGATATGTCTATGCAAGCTATGGCCCGGAAAAGTACCTGAAGGATGCGGTTATTTCTGCACACACCCTGCGAAGACACGACAGGTCCCGCCCGATCGCACTTGTCTGCTGTGACGAACACAGGGAAACCCTGGAATCTTATTCCTTTGACCACCCATTCGATCTGATCATTCGCATGGAACCGGATCACCAGTCTATAGTCGGGTTTAAGCACAATCTGCATCACTATATGCCATTTCAGCGTAATCTTTATCTGGATTCGGATATCATCTGGTGTCGCGATCCTGATAACGTATGGCTGGCTTTAAAGCCCTATCCCTACACCATTACGGGTCAGGATTCGGCTGATGTTTTTTTTGGGTCGCATAAAAATATCGGGATTATTCTTGATATTCTACTTTTTCGTCGACAACGCACCCTGAAGAAATTTGGGCTCTCTTATCTGGCCAGGGTTCAGACCGGTATTATATACGCTGCCGATCCAGAAGTCACCAGACAGGTCAATCAACTTGCCTCAGACTTGCTGAATCGAAAAGCGGATACACATTTTGTCAGCAGAAAAAAGGAAAAAGGCAGAAGTCTGGAAAGTTGCGAATGGAGCCTTGGAATGGCCGTATCGAAAATGAATCTTTATGTCTACCCCTGGTTTAATGCACAGGAAAGTATTCAGCTGGATTATATTCGTCCTCTTACGGAAGCCAATAAGGACTTCTCTACTGTTTCATGCAAGTATTTTTGTAACCCGTTTATTCATTCACTGAGAGGTATTAAAAGCAGCACAATCAGAAAACTGCTGTTTGGAGTATTTCGTATTCTGCCACGAAGCAACGATCACATCTGGGTTACTCCGTACGTGCTTCATTTCGGTTGGAAACATCAGAAACAGTGGTTTGACGCATTCGCAGCCCGCGAATGGGAAAAACTTATTGAAAAGCATCCGGTCGATGATTACACCTGATCTTTATCCTTATTTATTGCCTTGGTTTTTATCGCATTGCGGCTTGTATCATCCCGGTGTTCGCGAATGGATAAAAACGCAAATAGTATGACATTCATCAGTTTGTCCAGAACCTGATTGACCAGCAAAATACCCGCCAGTCCGGCAACGGATATATCTACATGTCTGGCAAACTCCAGACTGGTACCGATAAAAACGAGATCCTTGTTGGGCAGAAATGGTATTCGGCTCAGTATGATCTGCAAAACAATCATCGTAAACCAGATATCAATCGAAACCCATGGCATAACGACGTACCATTGAGCAACCTGAAGCCCGGAAAGCAACAGCATACGGCCAACGTGAAGTGCAAATATGATCAGGGCATGCCTGCGGTTCATGTTAAAAAGATAATGCCGATATCTTCGGAAGATGTAGCCACCTATGACAAAAACGATAAGTACAACCGGAATCAAAATTACAGGATCGTAGTCTATCCAGTCATATATGCTGAGGCGGCCGGTGCCGGTAAAACCCGCTAGCAGAATAAGTGCTACTGTAGTAGAGGCGAGAGTGGATAATATATTGTTGTCACGTATCACCTCATACGCCTCCTTTTTGTCAATCGACATCCGGTTTTGCAACCAGAAGAAAAGCTGCACTTCACCCGAATAGCCCAGAACCACCTTGTTGTACACCCGTTTTTTTAAGAAAATCTCTTGACTCTGCCAGAACTCCAATGGCCAGCGGATGCTGTAAGTTACATACTCGGTAACCGGCAATGCAAAGTAGATGAGCAGGAATATCACATAAAAAAGTGCAACAGTCGGTAACTCCGAAACAATTTCTCTCCAACCGATTACCGAGATCTGATATATCAGAACGATTACAATGCCACCCTGAATCAGATATTTTCCAAACCGTATCAACCGCTTTCCCGGCCTGGTTTGACCAAACTCGATTACACGATTAAATACCAGCTTGATTCGGTTCGTCATACCGGGAATTTACGAGACGATCTGACACGGGTGATCATCTCTCGAATGGCCGGATGCGACGAGAGATGATGTAGTTTTTTTTCTGCGTGCTTTCGTGCTGCTACAGATTTATCTTTCAATTGCTCACTATTTTCGAGTAGATTGGTAATCTCTCTTACATAATTATTCTTTGATACTCGCAGACCGATATTATTTGGTATCACATCATCTTGTATGCTGTCAGAGAAAGCAACCGGAGGAACACCGCATGCTGCTGCTTCGGAGATGGTTCGTGGGTAATATTCCCGATCGCTGCTGTGGAAGAACAACTTTCCTTTGTTCAGATATGTTGGCATATCTGAGTACGAAATTGGCCCGAACCATGTTATTTCCGGGTACATCCTGCGGTATTTTGGAAGCATGGGGCCTCCTCCGATTACACCAATTTTAAGTCGACGCGAAAGTTCAAACAAGGGGTTGTAGTTTTTTATCCCTGATATTATTCTGCCCGCCGCTATGATATCCAATGATTTCTCTGTGTCTGATTCTGGAGCAAAGTGTCGAACATCCACGGATTTTGGCAACCTGATCAGTTTATTTTCGGGAACGACGGACCGCCAGAACCTTAAAGTACGACTACTGAGTTGCTGAAACTGGTAGTTGGTTTCATAAAGCACGGCACTGGCATATTTTACAATCGGGTGGTACCATTTACCGCCAATGATAAGGGCGTAAGCAATACGGTTGGGTATCAGGAACTGCTTTGCCAGCTGAACACCGATACCGCCATCGATGCCTTTAAGCACAAAAAAATCCGCACCGGAACTTCTGGCAGCTTCAACAAGAGCCCTGGAAGTGTGATCACGGCTTTTTCCATCAGACTGATCGGTTTCAAAAATGCGTAGTGGCAGTGATGGAAGAGTGTCATACTGCCATTCAGCCTCCATGGTCTTGCGACCTGCAGCCCACAGTTGTGAAGGAAAACCACGCTGCGAGGTGAGAGCCGGCATCCACTTGTCACGGTTTGCAATTTCGACAAATTCGTTTTCATCGATCAGGTCATGATAGACCGGGTAGCTTTGCACATAAATAATGTTCATTATTCCGAATTAGAATGCGATGTAAACAGGTTCAGGGTGAGAGATTCCTCAATATACTGTTTGAAAGCTTTATGTACGTCAGGTGACAATCTGAAACGGGGATGCCCCGACAAATCACCACGTATATATTTGTAATAAAGATACTGAACCCAGCTTCGGGGGCTGTTGCGAAATCTGCGTGTAAAATGATCTTCCTCCCAGGTATTGGTTCCGTGAAAACAGCGAATGAACAAACCGGCATGATGCTCAGGCAATTTGACATAGCGATGCTTCATCCATTCCCTGAGAAATACCGTGTCTTCCGCTCTGCGATATTCAGGGTAACGTACTTGATCACTGCGTTTATGCATGATGCTGCCCGGAATCCCATCAGGAAGATATCCAATATAGGGGAGAGAAAAAAAATCGGGATTATCCAGATGCATCAGCGATGCGGAAAGACAGCATGCGTCATACCCGGCAGTCAAATACCCGGACTGAATGGTTACCCGGTCGGGATGATACCAGTCGTCATCATCCCACTGGACAAGATAATCGCCGGAAGCATGCTCAAGGGCAATGTTACGCAGTTCTCCGAGCACCATGTTCCGATGATTTGGTACCTTGACATAGGTTATATCATCCGCTTCAATGCCCTCAAATAGCGGAGAGTAATCTTCCGTTCCGTCATCGATAACAACCAGTTCTTTGTTGGAATATCGCTGATGGATAAAGCAGTTTACCGCACGTTGCGCAAGCCGCCTGCGATTGGCAGTGACCATCAGGCAACTGACCCTGGGTACCCCTTCTGATTGAATTTCCTGTTTCGTCATTACATGAATAATAGTAGTGCTAATGTACGACTCAATGAACCAGGAAAAAATTATAATTTATTGGAGTATCACCGTCAATAATGCCGGTTCCTACATATTCTATGATTTCACCACCAAGAAAACTTCTAACCAGCCGTCGTCGTATACCACCGATCTCTTCCAGGAAGGAGACATGCTGAAAGTCTACCTGACGACTGAAAACACTGCGGTTACCTGATTGATAGACTATTTCAACATAGCGGGGAACTGTCCTTCCACCAATGCGATCGGAGTCGATTACCGTAATCTGTTCCGGTTTTTCAAGTGTCACAGGCGAATTATCCTTGGTGATGGCAAAACCGATGACATCTGTTTTTGACCGCCGTTTGGGTACCAGGTAATAGCCGACCTGAAACCCTGATTCGGTATGAGTAATGTGCCGAAATCCCTTGTCCACTACTTTGGAGGAGAGGTTGGTCTGAAAAGTGTGATCCATATAAGCCGTACCACTCACTTCCAGCGTATCATCGTTGATGGCTACAATTCCACTTACCGATGCACGCGGAATATGCATGAATATGCCCATATCTTCGTTTTCCAGGCGAAAAATACCATCACCCAAGGTATACCCCCGGTGAATATCATGAAAATCAAGGTCAACCAAATAGGAAACACCGTCTTTGCTTGTTCTGTAATAAATATGATGCTCGTAAGGGAGTTTCCCGGTTAAATATATGTCCCGGCCCGGATGCAGCCGAATTTTGTTTTCTTCTTCATCGATAATCAAATGGTCCATGGAATACTCTCTGGCGACCTGGTAATTGGAGCCTTTGAAGTTGGAAACAAACAGCTTTCCACCACTCACAGGACTCTTGAAGCTCCCAAAATTGGCCATCGAGAAGGTTATGTGCAAATGCAAATCTTCCTCAAGGAAGATGTGATAACTCCAGAATTCATTGTAGTAATCACCTTCCAGGGTATGAGGCAGCATGTCGGTCCATTGAGTATGCCGCAGTTTTCTGTCAGTTCGCTCTTCCTGCCTGGATCCTTCCCGAGATTGCTCGGCACCGATAGCGGCATTACCAGTTGTTAATGCTGATGAAAATAATATGATAAGGAAAGTAAAATACATTCCGGGTTTATGCGTAATTATTCTTGTAATGTGGTGTATCAGCATGGTCATAAGCAACTCATATATCATATTGTGAAACGCAGATTAATCCTATGTATTACCGAGATTCCGTGGATAATTAAGGAATTAATATTCAACAGATTTTTTTCGTCAAATGAATCACCCCTCAAATATCACCATCCGGCTTAAGTTTCAGCTTTTTTTTGTAAATTCATTACCGATTTGCACTGTTTAATGCACCACTTACATGAGAACCATACTCGCTCTGCTCAAGCCGCTGATTCAGTTTAATTATCGCTATCCGGTTGTCGTACTTTCGATATCTGTCATCGTGGCTGTTGTAGCAGGGCATTACGCTACAAAACTTGTAATTGATACCGATCTGGCCAGCCTGCTTCCCGATCACTATGAAAGTGTGCAGGCCCTCGAGCGGCTGCGAGATTCTGTCGGAGGTGAAACGGCCCTTGAAGTTACCATCAACTCCCCCGATTTTGAAGCGAACAAGCAGTTTGCAGAAGCATTTATTCCAAAAGCGATGGATCTTTATGATCCTCGTACCGATGACTACTTTGTAAACCGATATGAGTACCGAAGGGACGTGGAGGTACTTAAGGATCATGCCCTCTATCTCTCCACACAAGATGAAATAAACCAAGTTATTGATTTTCTGGAAGACCGGCTTGAACAGGCACGACTTGAAGCCAATCCCTTTTTTATCGACTTTGAGGATGATTTTGATGACGAAGATGAGGAAGATGAGGAGCGAATACGCGAGTTCGAGCAAATGTACCATGATCTGGTTCCCTCTGAATACCCCGTCAACCAGGACAGTTCTAGCCTGGTACTCAGTTTTTTCCCAACCGGGGCTCAAAGCGACCTGACCTACATACGGGATCTGTTCAATGCATTTCAGGAACTCATCCATGAAATGGATCCGTCCGTTTATCACCCCGAAATGGTTGCCGTTGCAGGAGGAAGACTGGAGCGTCATCTTATGGAACTGGATTCCATTATCAGGGATGTCGTAACCAGCTTCGGGTCTGGTATTACCGGGGTGATTTTACTGGTAGGTATTTATTTTCTGATCAAGCTTATCGTAAACTACCGGCGCGGTCACCATCGTCATCAAACCCATTCCATATGGGCGCATATTATACGTTTTCCCGTTCCCATAATGGTGATCGGAATACCGCTGCTGGTAAGTCTCTGTATTACTTTCGCTATCACATATTTCGTGTTCGGAACACTCAACACGATGACTTCCGTACTTTTTGTGATCCTGTTTGGACTTGGAATCGATTACGGCATACACTTCTATGCCAGATATCTGGAAAAGCGTTCTGCGGGTGAGAATGTGAAAAATGCACTGCTTAATACATATGAAAGTACCGGTGCAGCTATCATGACCAGTGCCACGACTACTGCTGTCGCGCTTTTTGTACTCATTATTGCCGATTTTCGCGGCTTTTCGGAATTTGGGTTTATTTCCGGGACTGGGATCGTACTTGCTTATCTCTCCATGTTGTTCATTCTGCCTTCCATAATCGTAATTTTTGAGCGATTCCGGCTTATACTTATCAACAAGAACCTGTACACGAACCATACAAAGTCCGGCGAGGCCGCTCCGTTTCCCTTTGCACGCACCATTTTTATTGCCGGTACCTTCATTGTGGCTGTTGTCCTGTTCAACACTGATAAACTCTACTTTGAATATAATTTCAGTAAACTGGAACCCGAATTTCCAAGATACGAAGCATACCGGGATCTCAGAGGGGATATAGATCAGACCACCGGACGAAGAAATCCGGCATACATTCTCGCCGATACCGACGAGGAAGTCCGGTTGATACTTGAAACGATTCGTGAGAAAAAGAAGACGAATCCGGAAACCACCATCCTGGCTGTGGAAGCGCTCCAGGAACGTTTCCCGGTGAACAGGGCAGAGGAAGAGATCAAACTCGCAAAAATTTCTCATGTCAGAGAGTTGCTTGAAGATCCTTTTATGGAAGATGTTGAAGGAGAGTACATAGATATCCTGAGGCGGGCCTCCCTGGTGTCCGAGCCGCTTCAGATGGATGATGTTCCCGATTTCCTGAAAAACAGATTTGTTACCCGGGATGGAGAAATCGGCCGTTTTGTGATGATATATCCTGCTGTTGGACTCTCGGACGGACGGAACTCCATCGCTTTCAAAAATGAGATTGGAGAGGTTCAAACAGATGATGGTCGAACCTATCATGCAGCAAGCACATCCATAGTTGCCGCCGAAATGCTGGAGCTCATGCGGGATGAAAGTCCCTACATGGTTGCAGCTACCTTCATAATGATTTTCATTATCGTAAACATCGGGTTTCGATCGCTCAGATGGTCCATCATTGCGATGCTTCCACTTCTTATCGGCTTGAGCTGGACATTTGGGGCCATGATGCTGCTGGGACTATCATTCAATATGTACAATCTGGTTGTTCTGCCCGCCATTCTGGGCATTGGAAATGACAACGGCGTGCACCTGGCCAGTCGCTATCGGGAGGAGGGCAGGAAAAGCATGTCTGCTGTACTCAAAAGTACCGGTCAGCATATTACCATTGGCTCGTTTACAACAATGATGGGTTTTGCTGGTCTGTTGCTGACAAATCATCCCGGACTGACCTCCATCGGCATACTGGCCGTCGTCGGTATTGGGCTAACTCTTTTCTCGGCATTAACCTACCTGCCTGCATTGGTTCAATTGCTTGAAAACAAGAATTGGATCAGGTTCTGAGCTCATCCGATATGATCATCGACACCTCTGCCATTGTCCTCAAGACAATCGAATTTAGCGAAAGCAGTCTTATTGTAAGTCTGCTTTCCGAAAAACACGGTAAGATTCCTGTTATGGCTCGTGGTGCTCGACGCAACAAGAATAAGTTTGGCGGACTCCTGCAGCCTGGGGCTATTCTTGATGTCACCTACTATTACAAATCAACAAGAGATATTCAAAACCTTAGTGATGCCACTCAGAAATGGCCGACCTGGCAAAATCACCGGCAAATTGAAAAAATGGCTATAGCATTGGCGACACTCGAGTTGTGTGAACAGCTTTGTCATGAGTATGAACCAATGCCGGAATTGTCTGTTTTCCTGACGAACCTGCTTGTCTGGCTGCACGAAACCAATTCAAATCCTGGCCATCTCTTTCCTTATATACAATTCCGACTGACACAGATTGCCGGCATCGGCATTACCTGGCAGATTGATAAGGAACAAGAGGAATCTGCGGTCAGAGAAAACGAAGAAGTAACACAATTTTCGTGTTATCTGAACGTGGAGAATGGGTGTGTTTCCGATAAGCCCGACCATGGATTGTCACTGGGACTGACAAAATCTCAGGGAGAATATCTTCGTTACATTGCCGAAGGAAAGAAAACCAGGTTACTGACCGTCAGTTTCCCCGCCCCGGAAATTCGTAAATTAATTCACCATCTTGACACCTACTTCCTGTTTCATCTGGACAGTCTCAAGGCGAGGAAATCGGATTCCATTTTTGAACAAATACTCTGAATACCTGCATGCAATTCCATCAAAAAATTCTTACTGGCCTTCTTATTCTGCTTACAGGCATGCTGCTGGGCGTTTTGCTCATGACTTTTAGAGGCTCCTGGATACCACCGGAGCGTGTGGAGGTACGTTACACCGAGGTGATGAGAGGTACCGAAACCGAGGCTTCTGACCCGGCCGGTATCACTGCCGATATGCGAATGTTCAATCCGTCACAGGTTTTTAGCAATATTGCTCAAAGTGTTGTTCCTTCAGTGGTCTACATTGAAACGGAAATTCCCGTACAGCAGGCTATGCCGGATGATGAAAATCACCGCTTTGAAAACCAGTTCTGGGATCGTTTTCTTCCCAGGCGACGTGCCCAAAGCATCGGTTCCGGAGTGCTCATAAGTCGTGACGGTTACATTCTCACAAACCACCATGTAATTGAAGGGGCCGGCAGGCAGATTCTGGTACTCACTAATGACCGTAAACAGTACAAAGCCGAGGTAATCGGCAGCGATCCATCTACAGATCTGGCCGTTATTAAAATTGAAACCAGTGACGCACGACCGATCGTAATCGGAAATTCTGATCATGTCAATGTGGGTGACTGGGTCATGGCCGTAGGAAATCCTTTTCGACTTCGATCAACGGTGACTGCCGGCATTGTGAGTGCTATTGGCCGGGATGTGGATATCATCATGGACCGAATGAGAATTGAAAGCTTCATCCAAACCGATGCCGCCATCAACAGGGGAAATAGCGGCGGAGCACTGGTCAATACCATGGGAGAACTTATTGGGATCAATACCGCCATTGCCTCCGAGAGTGGTACGTATCAGGGTTACGGCTTTGCTGTGCCGGTTAACATGGCAATGAAAATCGGACAGGATATGATAGAATTTGGCAAGGTACAGCGTGCATTCCTGGGAGTTGAAATATCATCGGTCGACTATGAGCAAGCCCGTCGCCATGGATTGAGCAGTGTAAGTGGTGTGGAAGTTCGCAACATTGTGCCGCAAGGAAGTGCAGATCGCGGCGGGCTCAGGAGGGGAGATGTTATTCTTCGGGTCAACGATTATCCCGTCGATGCTGCCAACAGGCTTCAGGAACGAATTGCATTATTGCGGCCGGGTGAGGAAGTGACCCTCGATATATGGCGTAATAATGATGAGATCCAGCTTATTTTTCCACTCTCAGGTCTTGATGATGATGCCATCCGCAAATGGGCAGATGCTGCTGTTACCGAACCCCCGGAGAGGATGGAATTTTATAATGACCAGCAAGAAGGTGTCCCACAAAAATCATTTGATGACGGTTTTACACTTGCAGAGCTGGCTGTGCTGGAAGACTATCCAGTGAACGAACTCGTTGTGATTCGAGTAGAATCCGGGACTATAGCTGACCATGCCGGGTTGCAAACCGAGGATGTTATCACACACCTGGATAACAGGGAAGTTGAATCCCTCAAAGATTTTGCAGATGCATGGGATGCAAATAAAAGAGCCCTGGAGATTACGATTCGCGTGAAACGCAATTCCGGTTCGCAAACCCTTTTAATGCAACGTAACTAATAGTTACAATAGCAAATAAAAACGGCACAATGAATGGTATTTGCTCAATAAAGTTTACAGAATATCCGATATTTTCTTTATTTATGATTTTATCGCTCCTGTTTGCGGCTTCATGCGGACCGCTATCCGAGCTCCGCTCCGATGAAAAAGAGGAAGTTATCGTCGAAGAGACAGCGGAGGAGCAAGAAGAAGGTGACAAAGAGACTCCGGATGTA
>SLLP01000054.1 GCA_007133995.1 Balneolales bacterium | reverse complement strand
TCAGTATTTAGGGTCAACTGCATAGCCCGACCTGTTTGATGTTGCGGGTCTAATCAGAATAAGAAAAAAAACGATTACATTTTTAATAGTCAAGTACCGGTTTATATATGTTAAGTACTGCTCTTGCGAAAACGGCTTACTTGAAATAAAGAGAAAGAAATCAGTTATGATATTATTTGTATGTTATAAAGTAAACGATTACATTCAGCATGATTGGTTTGTCGGATAAATTCAATCATCTGAAATGATTGATATAGCTATATTTTGTGGCATTCAGGCTTTGAAATGCAATTGCCCGGTAATTTTTATTATTTTATGACTCTTTATGGCTCTCTGCATAACGATTGACTGCAATATTTTAATAATCGATAAAGGATGCATTTCAAACTGTCGATAAGCCGAGAAAAATAATGGAATAATTGCACCCATGGTCACATCTTTCGATGCTGAAATTGTTATTAACGCAATGGCGATAAATATCGAAACTAGATATCTCTTGGATGCCTGAATCTATGTTATGAGCATACGAGAGAGTTTGGGAGAAGTGACCCCTTTATCGGATGATGAACTGAATCTGGGAATTCGCTTGATCCGGCAGAAAATAACTTGACACTTAAAACAATTGTATTATGAATGGCATAAATGGAATAATTCCACCTATGGTAACACCTTTATTGGATGACAATCAACTGGATCACAAAGGTCTGGAAAAACTGATCGAACATATTTTGTCGGGTGGTGTTCACGGCCTTTTTATCTTGGGAACAACAGGTGAAGGTCCCTCACTGAAATATTCAGTGAGGGTTGAGCTGATCGAACGGGTCTGCAAATTGGTGGACGGAAGGGTTCCTGTCCTGGCAGGCATCATGGATTCATCACTCAAGGAATCTGTATATATAGCAAATATTGCAAAGGATGCAGGGGTGCAAGCCGTAGTGGCCGCACCACCATACTTTTTCCCCGTCAGCAAGGCAGAACTGGCAGGTTATTTCAATCAGCTTTTATCTGAAGTTCCGCTCCCGGTTTACTTGTATAACCAGCCGACACTTACTAAGATGACCCTTGATGTACCTCTGGTTCGCGAGCTATTGAAAAGGCCAAAAGTGATTGGCTTTAAAGACAGTTCGGGAGACATGACATATTTTCAGAAAATTAAATCACTTGTCAGGGAGCACAACATACCCCTTTTATGTGGACCTGAGGAGTTGCTGGCTGAGTCCCTCTTTGCAGGGGGGAATGGTGGCATATCGGGTGGAGCAAATGTGTTTCCAGCACTCTATGTAGATATTTTTGATGCAATGGCAACCGGAAATTTTAAGAAAGCTGTGAAATTGAATGAAATTGTATTTTTGGTCAGCAAAATACTCTACAGTAGTGGTGATTACGGTTCCGGAGGGGTTATAAACGGTATAAAAAGCGCACTTGCCCATTTTGGTATCCTGCAAAGTGACCATGTTGTCAGTCCTTTGAGCAGCTCATGCCCCTTCACACCCGAACAACTTGAATTACTGCAATCGACCGTTAACAACAGATAACAGATAACAGATAACAGATAACATCCGCTCTTCAACTCGATGGAATAGCAATATTCATCATGAACTAACAGGGAAAAATCAATTAACCTGCAAGATGATTGCGTTTACTTTACAAATGCTGATGGAGTACGCCTCACACGTTATAATCCCGGACTGGGTTATCATCGGAAGGGTACAATAGTGTATCATCATTATCCTGATTCAGGCGAGGGTGAAAAGGAGGCTGTCTTTTCAAAGGTATCCAAAGCGGATTTCAGGTTGTCCTCGGATGGCATATTTCCCAAAGCCCGTGCCTGCAATAGGATGTTACCGATAGCCGTCGCCTCCACCGGACCCGTCAAAACGTTGCACCCGGCAAGGTCGGCTGTCCACTGGGAAAGCAGCCGGTTCCTTGATCCTCCGCCAACAATATGGATCAGATCTATACCTTCCCGAGTGATTTGATGAATTTGCTTCACCGTGTGCGCATAGCTGTTTGCCAGGCTTTTCAAAATTACCGCCACCAGGGCGCCGCGTGTCATGGGGATGGGATCCGTTTCGTTTGAACATGAATGGAAGAGTTTCTGTATCATATCGTCCGGTTCACTGAACTGCGGGGCACTCAGATCAACGGACGGTACGCGCCCCGATGCGGCAAATGACCGGGCTTCATTCATAAGGTCATCGTAGGTATAGCGTTCTCCCGCATTTTTCCACTCTTTCTCACACTGCTGCAGTACCCAGAGTCCGGTCATATTTTTCAGAAACCGAATGGAGTTGCCTGGACCGGATTCGTTCGTAAAGCCGGCTTTGAAGGCTTCGTCTGTCAGGATTGCATCTTGTCGCTGCACACCAAGCAGTGACCAGGTTCCGGAACTCAGAAACACACTCTTTCCACCACCATTAATGAAGGATACCGTTGCAACGGCGCATGCTGTATCATGCGAGCAGCTCGCAACAGCGTCTATAAATGGATAGCCCCTTACCTTTCCAAGAACCGTTGATGAAGGAACCAGTTCGGGGCAAGCGTCATCGGACAGGCCAAGCTGCCCAAGAAGTTTTGTTATCCAGTTTCCCGTACCTGTTTCAAGCATCTGGGTTGTGCTGGCCAGTGATTTTTCCGTGACCATTTTTCCGCTGAAGAGATAGTTGAAATAATCCGCAATCGTGAGTCTGCAAGCTGTTTTTCGGAACAGGTACGGATCATTTCCGGATTCCCAGTAGACCTGGTAAAGCGTATTTATGGGCATGCTGTTAATACCCGTTTGCTTAAAAAAAACAGATTCGGGGATTTTTGAATGCACTTCGTCCACGATATCCTGTGTTCTGCCATCCCGGTAGCTGTACGGGTTTCGCAACGCAATTCCATCGGCATCCAGGGGTACATAATCCACCCCCCATGAGCTCACAGAAAGGCTGCAAAGGTTTTCCGATCGTTCTATGGCCGACTTCAATCCACTCTGCAATTCATTCCATATGGCATCAAGATCCCAATACAAATGTCCGTTGGCCTGAATGAGCGGGGTGGAAAATCGATGCACCACTTCCATCTCAAAGAGATCGTTGTGCAGGGTTCCAAGTATGGCCCTGGCCTGGGATGCACCCAAATCAAAAGCCAGGTATTGAGCAGGTTTTTTCATCTGTTTAAATCAATTATGATTCATTTATTCAGGTTTTGCTTGCCATTTCGTAACGGTATTTTTCCGCCTCCCATCTTTCAATAAATGTAACCTCCCGGTCATTCAGGAAATGTGGGCCACCAAAATTTTCGGAATAAAAGCTTATTTTTATCAGGTCCTCAAAGATATCGAGAATGATTTCGGAGTATTTTTCATTGTCGGCTACAGAGATCATACCCAAATGTTTAACAAGCAGAATTTTTGGAAGATACCCATTGTCGGTGTGAAATTTTTTCAATCCTATTTTTAAAGCCTTGAGAATTTTATCAGGGTCTTTTTCAACATTGACATACAGGTAACGGGATTTGCAGAATACAATAATATCGGGAGTAAAAGGTCTGGAAATTTTTTCAAATAAAGTTTCATTTTCAAGGTAAGACTCGATGAGG
>SLLP01000130.1 GCA_007133995.1 Balneolales bacterium | reverse complement strand
ATCATCATCATCATCATCATCATCATCATCATCATCATTTAAAAAAAACTTTTTTATCAATACTCTTGGAACAGGTTTTGACGGACAAGTGGCCTGGAACGCTTCGAAGACCCGGTTACCAAGTGGCAAGCTGAAATATCTGGGTGGTGTGCTGAGGTCTATTTTTACATATAATGCCTGCGTAATGTCTGTCACTGCCGACGCTGAAACAATCAAAGGCCGGTTTCTGATGGCCACTGTTGCAAATGGACCGTTTGAAGGTGGTGGAATCGCGATTGCACCCTATGCCGATCACGGAGATGGTTTTTTCCAGCTTATATTGATACGCGACAGAGGCTGGCCGGCACGAATTCCACTGCTGATTAAAGTACTGCTGCGCGGAGCCTCTGAAGAATCCGGTATAATCATCAAGAAATGTTCATCCATTTACATTGTTTGTGACCAGCCACAAGTAGTACATGCCGACGGAGAGGTAATTTCCAAAACATTGTTTGAACTTACGGCGGACATTCAGCCCGCATTATTGAACACCATATGCGGCTACAGAAAAAATCAACAGTGATCCGGCAGAACAGTGATCCGGCAAAAGAGTCTCTATTGCAGCCAGGGCTGGTTGGTATCCCTGATAAGCAGTCAGTGAACGAATTGGGTGCTCATCTGAATTATACTGGAAAGAAGTCCCATAATTTTTTCATTCACCCAAAATGGCTGGTAAATCATGCAACTCAAAGGAAAAACAGCACTTGTTACCGGTGCCAGCAGCGGTATCGGCGCCGAATTCTGTAAAGCACTCATTGAGAAGGAGTGCAGGGTTTATGGCATCGCTCGTCGCACAGAACGACTCGAGAAGCTTCGCTCACAACTCGGAGACCTATTTATTCCCGTAACCCTTGATGTCAATGACCACTCCGCTATGGAGCGCTGGATCAACGAAACGTTCCATGGGGATAACGGGAATCAAGGGGGCCAGGCGGAGTCCTCTTACTCCGGTCCATCAACAGGACCCGATATCCTTATAAATAATGCCGGACTCGGCATGTTCGGAGCGGTTGATGAACTGCCTCCGGAGCACTGGGATACAATGATGCAAACCAATCTCACCTCTGTATTCCGCCTTACCCGCCTCATTGTCCCGATGATGAAAGCCTCCGACTCGACTAATCATATCGTCAATATTTCATCGGTTGCCGGCCTGCTGGGCAACCCAAATATATCCGGTTACAACGCAACCAAATTCGGACTTCGTGGCTTCAGCGAGGCACTTATGAAAGAACTCCGGAATTTCAGGATTAAGGTCACCTGCATCTATCCCGGCTCCATTGCCACCGGATTTTTTGACGAACACGGAGGAACACATCCCAATATGATGCAGGGTAGCGACGTTGCCAATATGGTTATTCAATTGCTTGAAACACCCGATAACTTCCTTATCGACGAGATCACCATGCGGCCGCTCATTCCTAAACCACCCCAAAAATAAATGATGTCCATATTCCGCCTGACTGGTATACTACCTGCTATTTTTTTTCTTGTTGTGGTGACCGCCGGTTGCGACCGGGATACACCCAAGGACTTGATTGAGGAGGATAAGTATATTGACGTACTGGTGGAAATGCATCTCCTGGCGGCAGCAAAAGAGATAGACGACGATGAGAAACGATTTCAGGCTGACCAAAAAGCAATTCTGACTTATTATGGCATTAGCCTCGAACAGTTTCAGCGAAGTCATACCTACTATCACCGGGATATGAGCAGGCAAATGCATCGATTCGGGGAAGTTCGGAGCCGCCTGGAGGATCTTGGCTCCGAATTGACGGACCATTATCATCAGCAAAGAGACACTATTCCCGCTTCAATTGACCCATAACTTCCGTCAGCAATGGCCGGCTTAATTCTATCAAGGTCACGAAAAGCGGGCAGGCCACCAAAGGCGGTCAGACTACGAAAAACGGGCAGGCCACCAAAGGCGGTTATGAAATACCAGCTTCTGGCTCGAATTTCCTGAAAGAGTTTATAACGGTGTAAAGGGCGAGCATAAGTGATGACGGAACGCTACCGGGATGATATGGAGTACTGTCGTCCATCGTCCTTCAGCTCATTGATCACTTCCTCCCGCATCATAAGTGCCAGCACTTTCTTGAGATGTGCACGGCTCCACTTTGTGCGCTTTTGGAGCACCTGAAACGCCATAGGCTCCTCCTCCAGCAGTCTGGAGATGGTATCAAGATCCTCGCCAGTAACATATTGCTCACCCGAGTTACGGCAATTATCACACTTACCGCACCGTTCCGGCACATCTTCTTCACCAAAATAAATACGGATATAGCGGCTCCTGCACCCTTTCGTCTCGACATATCCAACCATGTAATCCAGCTTCTTCAGGAGACGGTGGCGATGCCGGATAATCTCCTCCTCAGATCGGGGAAACCGACTGTAACGTGCTTCCGTAAGACTGCCAACAGGTTCGTTCCGGATCAGGTCGTAAAGCAGGAACTGTTCATCTGCCAGCACTTTCAATCCGTTCGTCAGCATGGCCGAAGACACCTTGAGTCTCGTGAGTACCTGCCGCTCTTCCATGTAGACCATCCGATGATACACATCCGGACCCATTATTCTCGCAAGTTGATCGACAAAAACACGTTTGGCCGGAGCTTTCATCCGGTCCAGCCGATCCTGAAGCGCATCACGTGAAAGTACAAAACGGATTCCTACCTGAGGCGTCTTCATTTGGGCAAGGTTGAGAATGCCCAGTTG
The DNA here is from genome assembly GCA_007133995.1 of Balneolales bacterium. Lineage (GTDB taxonomy): Bacteria > Bacteroidota > Rhodothermia > Balneolales > Natronogracilivirgulaceae > SKNL01. The sequence continues at coordinate 10,771 of SLLP01000130.1, read as the reverse complement.
ATCAAGCACCCGGACACCTGACCAGACCAGGCGACGCGAGTATCTCGACCGTTTCTGGAGTTGACTGATATCTATTTTCTGCGCCTCGACCATTTCAGATCCAGCTGCAAGATTCCAGTGATCACAAAGCACGTTGTAAATTTTTGTGAGCTGAGGCCGATCGGGATATGAATCCAGGATCGCTTTTCTGGCCGCCGGCAAATCTGCATTTTTAACCAGGAGGATGGGATAGCTCTCCTGGCCATCGCGTCCTGCTCGGCCTGCCTCCTGGTAGTATGCCTCCATGGATGAGGAAATGTCGTAGTGAACCACAAAGCGGCAATCCGGTTTATCGATACCCATGCCAAAGGCATTGGTTGCAACGACCAGTGGCAGACTGCCCTTGATCCATTCGTTCTGAATCCGTTCGCGTTCCCCGGGTGTCAGTCCGGCGTGATAGGGCTCCGACTTCCATCCTTTCTGATTGAGCCAGCCGGATATCTGTTCGCATCCTGCCCTTGTTCCGGCATAGATCAGACCACTGCCGGACGCCCGCTTGAGAATCTCGCCCAGTCTGCGCTTTTTTTGCTCATCCCGGTTAACCCACCACTGTAGATTGGGGCGGTTGAAACCGCGCGAGACAATCTCCGGGTCATTCATACCCAGGGCCGTGACAATGTCACGACGAACTTCGGGGGTAGCTGTAGCGGTAAGCGCAAGCCAGCGGATGCGATCACGAACCGGTCCCATCATTTCTGGAATTTTGCGATATACCGGCCGGAAGTCATGTCCCCATTCTGATATGCAGTGCGCTTCGTCAATGGCAATCATGGAGAGCGACAAATCGGGCATCATATTTTTCCAGAGCTCGGTTTCGAGTCGCTCAGGAGCACAGTAGAGCAGTTTATACATTCCGTTACGGGCGTTGACCAGCCGCTGCTCTACCTCACTCCGGGAAATAGTACTGTTGACAAAAGTGGCCGGTACCCCTTTCTGCTGAAGCTGTAACACCTGGTCCTGCATGAGCGCCACAAGCGGTGAGATGACCAGCGTAACGCCATCCAGCACTGTCGCCGGCACCTGGTAGCAAAGCGACTTGCCGCCACCGGTCGGAAAAAGCACCAGAGTCTGCCTGCCGGATAGCACAGATCGGACCACCTCGTCCTGTCCTGGACGAAAATCGTCAAACCCCCAGTATTTTTTCAGATTGGCCCGGGCCTTATGAAATAACTGTTCCGTCATGGTGCCTGTTTGCGTTCTTGTTGAACAAAAAACGCAGCATACCCGAAGATATGCTGCGTAAAAAGCTGCAGATATGTGCTTCAAACAACGGCCCGGGAGAATACAGACCTGAAGTTCCTGTACCGAATTAAAAACGTGCGCGTCAATGTCGACATACAATTATCGAGCGCTATCGATCAGCTATTTGACGACACATCAGAACTCACTCTATTTCACTGAGTGCGTTAAAGTATTCTCGACGCATCTTGGCGATCGAAGTGATTGAGATTTCGGCCGGACAAACCGCCTCGCATTCGGCGTAGTTGGAACAATCACCAAATCCTTCCTCGGCCATCTGGTCAACCATGTTTACTACGCGGCGGTTTCGTTCAGGATCTCCCTGCGGCAAGTGCGCCAGCTGGGAGATTTTGGCTCCGGTGAACAGGGATGCCGACGAGTTCGGACAGGCGGCCACACACGCACCGCATCCGATACAAGCGGCATAATCGAATGCCTGGTCAGCATTATATTTATCTACGGGGATGGCATTGGCGTCGGCCGGAGCACCTGTATTAACCGAGATATACCCGCCGGCAGCCATGATACGGTCAAATGCACTGCGGTCGACCACCAGATCCTTGATCATCGGAAATGCCTTGGCACGCCAGGGCTCCACGACGATCGTATCACCGTCTTTGTACTTGCGCATGTGAAGCTGGCATACAGCCGTTCCCTGCATCGGTCCGTGAGCCATCCCGTTCAACACCAGGTTGCAGGATCCGCAAATCCCTTCACGGCAGTCGTGGTCAAATTCGACCGGTTCCCTGCCCTCATTCATCAGACGCTCATTGAGCCAGTCCAGCAGCTCCAGAAACGACATATCGGGATTTGCGTCATCCACCGTGTAATCCACCAGTTTTCCGGGAGAATTTTTGTCTTTTTGTCTCCAGATTTTCAGGTGAATGGTCATGGTTTGATCACTCATTATTCTATTCCTCTAATGCTTGGTTTAAAAATTTTTTCCATGGGATGGATCCTTACTTGTAGCTGCGCTGGGTCGGGGTCACAAATTCGAAGTTCAGGTCCTCTGTATGCTTCACGGGCTCTTTGTCATCGCCCTTGTATTCCCAGCTGGAGACGTTGCTGAATTTCTCGTCGTCCCGTACGGCCTCGCCGTCTTCGGTCTGATGCTCTTCGCGGAAGTGGCCGCCGCATGACTCTTCCCTGTCAAGGGCATCACGCGCCATCAACTCACCAAGCTCCATGTAATCGGCTACACGAAGGGCATATTCAAGGTATTTGTTCAGCGTGTTGTTTTCGCCAGGGATGTTCACATCCTTCCAGAACTCATCACGAAGCTCGCCGATCTTCTTGATCGCCATTTCCAGGTTTTTCCGGTTCCGCGACATGCCGACATTGTCCCACATGAGCTCTCCGAGTTCGCGATGGAAGTCCAGCACCGTTTTCTTGCCCTTGACACTGAGCAGTTTGTTGATTCGCTCCATGGTCTCCTTTTCCGTCTTTTCGAAGGCCTCGTGGTCGGTGCCGATCTTCTTGGAGTGCAGGTTTTCGGCCAGGTAGTCGCTTAGGGTATAGGGAACGACGAAGTACCCGTCGGCCAGTCCCTGCATCAGGGCACTGGCTCCAAGCCGGTTGCCGCCATGATCGGCAAAATTGGCCTCGCCCAGGACATAGAGTCCGGGAATATTGGATGAGAGATTGTAATCCACCCAGAGTCCGCCCATGGTGAAGTGGACCGCCGGGAAAATACGCATCGGTACTTCATAGGGGTTCTCGGCCGTGATCTTTTCGTACATGGCGAACAGGTTGCCATACTTGGCCTTGATGGCATCCACGCCGAGCCGCTTGATGGAATCGGCGAAGTCCATGTAAACCGCCAGGCCGGTTTTTCCTACGCCACGTCCCTCGTCACAGACATACTTGGCACTGCGGGAGGACACGTCGCGTGGCGCCAGGTTGCCGAAGCTCGGATATCGGCGTTCCAGATAATAGTCACGATCCTCTTCGGGAATCTCGTTCGGCGGACGGTTGTCGCCTTTCTTTTTGGGAACCCAGACACGCCCGTCGTTCCGCAGGCTTTCACTCATGAGCGTGAGCTTGGACTGATACTTTCCGGATACCGGGATGCAGGTCGGGTGGATCTGCGTGAAGCTCGGGTTTCCGAATTGGGCGCCACGCTTGTAGCAGCGCCAAACGGCTGTGGCGTTACAGTTTTTGGCCATCGTGGAAAGGTAGTAGACGTTGCCGTATCCACCCGTGCAGAGCAGTACCGCATCGCCGGCGTACCGTTCGATTTCGCCGGTGGTGAGGTTCCGGGCTACAAGCCCGCGTGCCTTTCCATCCACCTTGACCAGATCCAGCATTTCACGCCGGGGGAAAAGTTCAATTTTGCCGGTGTGCACCTGGCGCATCATTGCAGAATAGGCCCCAAGCAGCAGCTGCTGGCCGGTCTGTCCGCGGGCGTAGAAGGTACGGCTTACCTGGGCACCGCCGAAAGATCGGTTGTCCAGCAGGCCGCCGTATTCGCGCGCGAAGGGTACGCCCTGTGCCACACACTGGTCGATGATACTGTTACTGACCTGGGCCAGGCGGTATACGTTGGCCTCGCGGGACCTGTAGTCACCGCCTTTGATGGTATCGTGAAAGAGACGCCAGACCGTATCGCCATCATTGGGATAGTTCTTTGCCGCATTGATACCACCCTGTGCTGCAATACTGTGTGCACGCCGCGGTGAATCGAGGATGGTGAACGCTTTTACGTTATATCCCAGCTCGGCGAGCGAGGCCGCGGCGGAAGCGCCGGCCAGTCCGGTTCCAACCACCAGTACGGTGAATTTTCGCTTGTTGGCGGGGTTGACCAGCCTCAGGTTGTTTTTGTGATTGTCCCACTTGTCCTGCAGGTTTCCTTCAGGGACCTTGGAATTTAATGTTCCGTTTTTTGATGCAGTCATAATAGCTAACTCCGGTTAAACCAGTTGAAAATAGATACTCAGGGGCAGGCCGATGAATCCGATGGCGATGATCAGGGCCAGCACGAAGGCGATGGAATAGATAATAGGATTGGTCTTGCGGGACATCCAGCCCAGAGACTGGAATGCGCTCCAAACACCGTGCCGCAGGTGCATACCAAGCAGCACCATGATCACCACGTAATAAACCGTATAAAGTGGTTGTAAAAACACTTCGGTCAGGCGTGCATGGACGTCATGCATCTCCACCCCGCCATAAGTGATTGTTGCAAAATCATGAAAGGCGAATGTATTCAAGTGGGTGATCACAAACAGGAACAAGAGGATTCCGGTCAGTACCATGGAGCTTGAACTCCAGCTTTGGCGGCTGGCTCCTCCGCGCGAGGCATAGACCTCGTACTTTTCAGGCCGCGCCCGGCGACGCTCCAGCCAGATGGAAACACCTAGCCAGGCGTGATACAGGAAGAAAGCCAGGAGTCCGAGGCGAACAATCCAGAGCAGCGGCCCGAGCTGGTGCAATGTGTGAGAATAGGTATTGATGGCTTCAGCTCCCGCGAAGTAGGCGAGGTTACCGAGCAAGTGGACGATGATAAACAGGACCAGGCCAAAGCCTGTGACCCCGGTGGCTATCTTACGGCCCACTTGCGAATTAAGAAAAGTGGCTGCTTTCGACATAGAGATTAATACTTGTTTGAGGCAGTAGTTTTATTGAATGAAGTCGGGCTAATATAAAGTTTTTAAACGATATTTACCGATTTCAGCCAGTCCATTTGCTGTTATTTATATCGGCTCTATATAAGCGAGAGGTGCCTGCCCGGCACCGTTTGACGATGCCTGCAAGCTATGCAATCAGTGTGAATATTCTGCGAAGCCGGCGACCGGATTCTGTTATTATTTTACAATATAAGTTGCTTCAATAACTTATACGGCTGATTATTTTGACCAGATATTTGTATACTTGATGAAACGGACAGTATTGGGTACCTTTTCAACCGCATTGAACGATAAGGCCTAACCACAACCCTCAATATCGTATTATGTCACTGATGGTCTCCATTTCCGGAATCCGTGGGATATTCGGAACCGATCTCACTCCTCAGAATCTGACACTTTATGCTTCGGCATTCGGCTCCTGGCTCGGCGGCGGCAAGGTTGTCATCGGCCGTGACAGCCGCATTACCGGTGAGCTGTGCGAACGCATCGTTACCGCGGCACTGCAGGCAACCGGATGCGACATCGTACAGCTTGGTATCGTTCCCACTCCTACGGTAGCTATGGGCGTACTCCAGCACAAAGCGTCTGGCGGTATCATCATATCCGCAAGTCACAATCCCGCCGAGTGGAATGCACTCAAGCTGCTCAACAGCAAGAGTGAGTTCCTGGATGCAACCGAAGGGGATCAGGTCATCCGAATTGCAAGGAATCATCAGATATCCTACAGGGATTACAATGAAATCGGACAGGTTTGGTGCGATGAAACGATGCTTGAATCGCATATCGATGCCATTATGGATCTGCCCTACATTGACCCTGAAAAAATTGCCCGGGCTGGATTCCATGTGGCTGTGGATGCCGTTAACGGTGCGGGTTCACTGGCACTTCCACGGCTCTTGCAACGGCTTGGGGTAAAGCAGATCACGAAAATCCACTGCGTGCCTGATGGCCTTTTCCCGCATAATCCGGAGCCCCTTCCCGAACATCTCACGGAGATATGTGACCTGGTCAGGTCCTCTGGTAGCGATATCGGCTTTGTCACCGATCCGGATGCCGACCGCCTTGCCATTGTTGATGAGCATGGCCATTTACTGGGTGAAGAATACACGCAGGCCATCGCATTTGATTTCATGTTGAAAAAAAATGCCGGTCCCGTAGCCACCAATCTTTCATCCTCCCGGGTTTCCGATGATATTGCCGAAAAATATGGCCAGACCTGTCATCGAGCCGCTGTAGGTGAAATTAATGTGGTCAAGGAGATGCAGCGGGTCGGGGCGGTCATCGGCGGCGAAGGCAATGGCGGGGTGATCAATCCCGATCTGCATTATGGCCGGGACGCCCTGGTGGGTACATCCATGGTACTGCAGCATCTGGCGGAACAAGGAAAAACAGCTTCGGAAGTACGAGGTGATATGCCTGACTACGTAATCACCAAATCCAGGGTGGAAATCGGAGACCTGAACGCCGATACCATCCTTAAAACGGTAACCGAGGAGTACGCGGATGAGAAGATCAACACCACAGACGGAGTCAAGATCGACTTTCCGGACGGCTGGGTTCACCTCAGGAAATCGAATACGGAACCCATCATCAGGATCTATTCGGAAGCCCGGACAGTGGAAAAAGCTAATGAACTCGCAGCCGGCATAAAAGCCAAAGTAATCTAAACATCGTATAGACTGACATTATGCTTGAATCCATGACCGGTTATGGCCGGGGTGAACATGCCACCGAACACTATCGGGCTACTGCCGAGATCCGTTCCGTAAATTCCCGTTATTGTGAAATATCTTTGAAGCTGCCATCACAACTCCACATTTTTGAACAGCCTTTGAAGGAGAAAGTTCTGAAGAGTGTAAAAAGGGGAAAGATCTCACTTACGGTGGACCTGGAGCACCATACCTGCGAAGAAGAACCTGTAAATATACAGGAGGAAGCGCTCAAGATCCGAATCAAGACACTTGAAAAAGTGCGTGAGGCTGCCGGCATTACCGACCCCATCAGACTGGAGCATCTTCTGGTGTTTGAAGATCTGTTCGAACTGGCTGAAAACGATCCCGAACTGCTGCAGGAGCAGTATGGTGCCGTAGAGAAAGCCGTAATGACATCCGTTGATGAACTGCTCAACATGCGCCGGAGCGAAGGCCGGAATCTGCAGAAAGACCTGGAAGAGCGCCTGAAACTGCTTGCAGATCACTGTAATGAAGTTCGGGATGGGGAAAAAGCGCGTATCCTTGAGGCAAAAAAACGCATGTCCGAAAGGCTCGCCATGCTCCTGGATGACAGCCGGGTCGATGAGGAGCGCATTGAACAGGAAATTGCGATTCTTGCCGACCGTCTTGATATCTCGGAAGAGCTGGTGCGCATGGATTCACACATCAGCTATTTCACCGACTGTCTGCGAGACGATGAACAGCAGGGAAAGAAACTCAATTTCATTCTTCAGGAAATGCACCGGGAAGTCAACACCATTGGCTCCAAAGCCAACAGTACGGCTATTTCGCGCAGTGTACTGGGTATGAAAGAGATCATCGAAAACATTCGGGAGCAAATTCAGAACATCGCATAGCTGCAACCATGCCCACACTCCAGAAAAGAGGAAAAGTCATTATTCTCGTAGCACCCAGCGGTGCCGGCAAAACCACACTCGCCCACAGGCTGCTGAAGGATTTTCCCAATTTGAAGTTTTCAGTTTCGGCTACCACAAGGCCACCCAGATCGCATGAGGTGCATGGGCGGGATTATTTCTTTCTGACTTTGGAACAGTTTCAGAAAGCTATTGATCGGGATGAATTCCTGGAATGGGAAGAGTTTTACGGGGGGAAAAGATATGGATCACTGATTTCCGAAGTTGAAAAAGAGCTAAAAAAAGGCTATTTTATTCTGTTTGATATTGAAGTGAAAGGAGCGTTGAACGTTAAAGCGCAGTATGGTGATGAGGCACTGACCGTGTTTATCAGACCGCCATCGGATGCCGTCCTGATCGAAAGACTCAGGAGCAGAGGCACCGAAAGTGCCGAAATGCTGCAATTGCGACTGGATCGTGCCCGAATAGAGATCGGATATGCCGATCGTTTTGACCATGTAATTGTCAATGACGACCTGGAGCGATGCTACAGCGAATTGTACAAACTAGTCACCTCCTTCATGAAAGAAACCACCACACATTGAGAACGAACTTATGGCAGTCAAGTCACTTGATCTTGAAAAGATTCAGGATACCACCGGCAACGTATATGAAGGCATTGTTATCCTCTCAAAGCGCGCACGCCAAATTGCCGCCCAGGAAAAAATGGAGCTTGATGAAAAGCTCAAGTATTTTGAGGGATTTGAGGATGAGGAAGAGTACACCTTCAACGAAGAGCAGGAGCGTATAACCAAGGAGTACGAAGCCCGGCACCACCCTACTCAGCGTGCCGTCGACGAGCTGATGAATGACAAAGTCTATTATCGCGGCACCGATAACGACGAACCCAACGACTGACGCTAATGATGCGCGGCAAACATATCGTCATCGGGGTCACCGGTGGCATTGCCGCCTATAAAGCGGTTTATCTGGTCCGGCAGCTTCAGGAGTCGGGTGCGGAAGTTCGTGTCACTATGACCGAAGCTGCTACCCGGTTTGTCAGCGGCAACACATTCGCAGCGCTGACGCGCCACGACGTGCCTATCCACATTTTTCCAGAAAACCCATCAGGTATAAGTGCAAACTGGACTCAGCATATTCATTGGGCAGAATGGGCCGACATGATGGTCATTGCCCCATGTACAGCAAACAGTCTGGCCAAAATTGTTCATGGATTTTCTGACTCCATGCTGACTACAACCGTTCTGGCAGCCCGCTGTCCGGTGCTGATCTGTCCCACCATGGACGGTGAAATGTACAATGCACCCTCCACCAGGTACAATCTTGAAAAAGCCGGAGATCTCGGCTATCATCTGCTCACGCCGGATCATGGCTACCTTGCCAGCGGCATGGAGGGGGTAGGCCGCCTTCCTGAGATCGAGGTTATCACCGACCGAATGATACAGATCCTTGAAGTTGCTCCGTCCAAACGGTCTTCAATGAAAATGGTCTCCCCGACTCTCCGTGAAGTGCTCTCCGACAAAAAAGTACTGGTTACCTGCGGACCGACAAGGGAGCATCTGGATCCGGTGCGGTTCCTTTCGAATCCATCAACCGGCAAAATGGGCATGGCCATGGCCGCCGCTGCTGCCGCACACGGAGCAGAGGTTACCTTGCTTCACTCCGACTCGGTAAGCACTACCGCACTCGCTTCATCCATTCGCAAACTGGCTTTTACAACAACCGAGGATTTGTTTCGACAGGTCAAATCACATGTTGACAGTGATATCATTATCATGACAGCAGCGGTTTCGGATTTTCGTCCTGCCAAAACACATGCTCACAAAGTAAAAAAAGACAAAGCTGACCTGAACATTACGCTTGAACGGAACCCCGATATACTGAAATGGCTGGGTGAACATCGCAGGAGCGGACAGGTTCTCATCGGTTTTGCAATGGAAACAAGTGATCTGCTAAAACAGGCGCGTGAAAAGCGGGTACGCAAAGGCGCTGACTGGATTGTTGCTAACGACCTGGCCTCCGAAGGGTCTGGGTTCGCTTTTGATACAAATAGGGTGGTACTGGTCGGCACCCACTCCGAAAATCATTTCGAGGGTACGAAATATGATGTCTCGAGCAGCATTTTGCATCATATATTTGTGCCATGACAACGGTTCCCGGCCGGTATGACTGTTTCAGGCATTCCATTGCTCATTCAGAAAAAAATCCTGCTCGGCCTTCTTGCAGGTTCCTGCCTGGTTGTATTCCTGACGCTCGTTTTTTATCCCGCGGATGAACACTCACCCCTTCAACATCTTTCACAGGCTGACTCGCTTATTCAGGAAGAGTTATCCCGGTTCCGCGTGCCGTCGGATCGCATCCGCACCATTAATTATCCCGTGACTGATGATTTTACCCGCAAGAGGTATATTGTCTTACTTCCTCCCGGTGTTTCGAAGACTCATTTTCATTCCGAACTGAATCGGAAATTACATCCATACCGGGTGGAAACGGTCGGCTTTGCAGACGTACCGGAAGGGGAAGTAAATGTATTGATTCTGTTCGAAAACAAGATTATCCGCACAATTGAGCTTCGTACCGATCCGGACCATTCATAGAGACGATTAACACTTTGTACAGCCTCAAGTCACATTCCGGTTTGATAGAATTCAACTTCAGTTTATTCGAGTCTTCAGTTTATTCGAGTTCTCCGTGCTGCTTCTTGTAAAAATTGTGAGCTGTCAGGTCATATTGGATTGGAGTGATGGTGGCATATCCTTGCTTGAGAACATTCAGATCCAGGTCCTCTCCCTTATCCAGGATTTCTAACCGGCCGGTTATCCAGAAATAGGGCTTGTTATGCGGGTCAATTCTGCCCTCAAACTCTTCCACATACCGGCTATTGGCTTGTCTGGCCCATTTCATCCCCTTCAAAGGTCCGGTAGGGGCATTTACATTCAGAGTTATTCCAGCTGGAAGCCCGTGATTCAACACATACCGGATGGTCCGCCTAGTCGCTTCCTGTGCGCCTTTCAGGTCGGCCGACTCACTGAATTCGGTGCAGCTGACTGCAATGGCAGGATATCCAAGAATAGTCGCTTCCGTAGCTGCGCTAACCGTACCGGAATAGATGATATTGATACCCGCATTGGAACCATGGTTGATACCACTAAGCACCAGATCCGGCTTGCGCTGCATAAGCTTACTGTGCGCCAACTTGATGCAATCGGCCGGGGTGCCATTAACCGCCTGCCCCTCCATCTTGGAATTGATCTGGAATGGTGTCACCCGCAACGGGTCT
>SLLP01000029.1 GCA_007133995.1 Balneolales bacterium | reverse complement strand
TCAGGTGTATTTTCTGGATAACGATACCTTCTTCAAGCGAAAAGGACTGTTTACCGACCCTCAGACCGATGAATTTTTTCCCGATAATGATCAGCGTCTGGTATTTTATAATAAGGGTGTTCTCGAAACCGTTAAGAAACTTGGTTGGAAGCCTGATGTAATTCATTGTCATGATTGGGCATCCGGGTTTATTCCGGTTTTCCTCAAATCCATCTACAAGGATGATGACAATTTTTCCCGTACAAGGGTGGTTTTTAATGTTCACAGTGCTGCCAACCTCGGTATTTTTGATGAGAGTATTCTTGACCTGATGTCCCTTCCCGAAGATTTCGACCGGAATTCGGTGTTATTTGATGGCAAAGTCGATTTTCTGAAGGCCGGCCTGTCTTATGCCGATCATGTTGTGACCGGTAACGAGCTTGGTTCCGAGTTGGATGAAACATTCAGGTCACTGGATGTTGAGCCCGACAAAATTCAGGGATCACCCCAGGATGTCTCGAGTCAATTTGCCGAATACTATAAGAAAATTACGGAATAACCTCTGGTTAAACGCTCTATGTATACGTTTGACGGCATTTTGAACCGTCTGACTCTTCCCATGGCCCTGCTTTTGGCAGTTGGATTTATCTCCTCTTGCGATGATACTCCGATTGTCGGTGGCGGGCTTTCTCCGGATGATGTGCAGGTTCGCGCCGATACGATTCTGATCCCCGATCTGTCTGTAGTAAGTTCTCCTTCCTTCAGTGGTAACTTGCCTTTCGTTACAACGGGTAAAGTAAATGATCCTGTTTTTGGAGAAATTTCTGCTACGGCTTTGTTGCGTCCATCAATCTCGCGGGACACTCAAGTCGATTCCATTGGCGAAAATGATGTTGCCCTGCTCAGTTTGAATATCAGCAGCCGGTATGGCTCTGAGTCAGCAACAGGGCAATTTCAAATTGTTGAGATAAGCCGGCCCTGGAGAAGCAGTTCATGGCGCTACGATTCCATTCCCGGTCTCGCCGAACATCCGGATTTGAGCAGAAAAGTGGTAGGTGAATTCACGCTTGACGACAGAGATTCCATACCCGTCCTACTTAGTGACGAGTGGACCGATAAATACCGGGATATTTTCATGCGTCCTGTAACATCTGAAAGGGATTCGCTTTATCGTGCTGACCTGCCGGGCCTGGCTATCGTGCCGGCCGATGGCACGGAAAAGATGTTTTCTGCCCAGATGTCCCGGGTCAGTCTGATCTTTCAGAGGGGAAATGACACAGCGGATCTTGCAAGGAGCATAGACAGCTGGGCAGTCAGCCTGGAGAAAGAGGGTCCGGATGACGAGGTTCTCGGTAAAAGCAAGCCTGTGTACAATACAAGGGGCAGCATGGTAAAGTTGGATTTTGACTTTACCGAGGAGTTTCTCGGTACCAATAATTTTTCCCGAGTGGAGCTTGCCCTTTATGAAGACACATTGCGCATGAGAAGCGGAGTACCGGCAGATTTTCAGCGACCTGGCTCCAATGTAATGCAGATTTATTTTCTGGAACCGGACCAGATAAACTTTGCAATCACCGCAGAGCCCATTTATCCGGTGATAAACAGGGACGGTGAGGACAACTCCTTCCGGATTAATGCGACTTCCCTGGCCAATGAGCAAATCCGGTCCGGTGGCGATCAACGCAGTCTCTATGCGGTAATTGGAGTCAACGATGGACGGTTCCAGCCTTCCTTGATTTCGGGAAGCGAAAGCTCAAAACGTCAGCCAAAATTGCTAATTACAAGCACATCCAAAGTGCAGTAAACGGACACATATTCAAAATGAGACGTACTATCATATTCACCCCGGTTCTTACCGCCATTCTGATTTTCTCAGTTTGTTCCGCTTTGAATGCACAGGATATCTGGAAAGGAGGGTCTGCGTACTCCCATTTTGGGTTGGGCACTCCTCACGACTACCGCTCTTCCGTTGCTGATGGAATGGGGGTTTATGGTGTTGCTTTGTACGATAGCCGTCTTCCTGGTATTGCAAATCCGGCGGCATGGTCACGGGCGATTTTCACGAATGCAAGTGGTGCGTTTGAAGTCACCAGTTACGATGCCAATTCAAGCAATACCACGTACCGGTCTACCAGATTTCATTCCGGCCCTTTTCAGATGGTGTTACCGGTTACCAGGGACCGTTTGGGAATTGCTTTCTCCATATCCCCTCTGACCTCGTCTCGGTATACACTCCAGAATCAGTATATGCTTGGTCCCGATGAGAATCACAGTGATGGAGAATTGCAATATGAAATTGAAAACACGGGCAGTGGTGGCATGAACAAAATCGAGGCAGGCTTTGGCTACCGCATTACCAATTCTTTTTCAATAGGTTATGCACCCTCTTTGTTTCTTGGCAACATCAAGCGTCAACAGACTGTTATTTTTAGAGAGGAGGGATACAGGCCAACTAATTTACAGGAATTAACATCTCACTATGGATTCGGAAATCGGTTTGGGTTATATTTCTCTCAAACAAATACATTTCGACAAAATGACCGGTTCACGTTAGGGGCGATGGTATCTCTTCCGGTCAATTTGGTTTCTGAGCGAAAACTTGAGTCCCGGATCGACGTTAATACAGTGACCATTCGTTCGGCATCGGATTACGGGGATGGTCAGGCAACGTATCCGTTGGAAGCCAGTGCCGGAGTGTCATACAATCCTAATCCATATTTACAACTGAGTACCGATCTGCTCTATCAAAACTGGAGCGGTTATTCCAACTTCGATGGAGCGTCGGAAACGTTTCTGAAAGATCGAATGCGAGTGGGTCTGGGAGGGCAGTACATAGCCACCCGAAGAGAGGCATCCACATTCCTGTCGAACTTTATCTACAGGTTGGGCGTATCATATGATACAGGCAGCTTAAAACTCAACAATAACGACATTGAAACCTTTACCATACATGCCGGCCTCAATATTCCATCTTTCCGGACCAACTCGTCCATTGATATCAATGCAGAGTATGGATTCCGGGGGACACAGGACTCGGGGCTCATATCGGAAAGAGTCTTTTCGCTGAAAATATCCTTTAACTTATCAGAACTTATGTTCATTCAACGCCGTCTGCAATAAGCAAACAGCAATAGCTTAATATCACGATCATGGCAAAATTCATTTTAACCTTCGTAACCTTCCTGGTAGTCACCGGTGCGGTAAAGGCACAGCCGTTCGGGTATACGCCACTCCAGATCCAGTCTCTGTTTTCTGAGGATTTTCGAAATGAACAATACGAGCAGGCACTTGTCTATGGGCGATGGCTGGTTGATGCACATCCCAGAGAGATGGAGGAGTATCCTGGTAACTATCCGGCAGAGCGTAACTTCCGCAGAATGATAGATATTTACGAATACATGGCCACGCAACAGGAAGATCCCTCCCTCCGTGAAGCATATATGGATTCGTCCTTGCAAATGTTTGACAGGGTATTCGCTCTGTTTACGGAAGATGAAATCGATCATTACCGATGGCACTTCAACCGCGGACGCTTTCTGCAGAGCAACTCGGATCATATCCAGAATGCCTTTCAGCAGGCACTGGATGATTACGAAGCCATGTTCAACCTGGACCCCAAGCGGGCGACCGAGTC
>SLLP01000051.1 GCA_007133995.1 Balneolales bacterium | reverse complement strand
CGTCACCCGGATTGATAGTGGCAAGCAGGGAGAAGCCAATGCACTGTTTGGCTCCATTGGACAAGATAATCTGGTCGGGGGTATACTCCAATCCGTTTTCATTAAGGAGCTTGGTGCAGATTGCCTCACGCAACTCGGGATTGCCCGTGTTCATAGTGTAACCATGGTGGCCATCACGAATGGCCTGTATTGCTGCATCACATATGTGTTGCGGGGTTTTGAAATCGGGTTCTCCCTGACTCAGTGAGATAACCGATTTTCCTTCGCGCTGGAGTTCTTTGGCGCGTCCTGATATTTTCATGGTTTCCGAAGGCGCAATGGCCTGAACACGTTTTGCTATCATGTCAAATGAATTAAAATGTAGAACCGATTAATAATAATTGGTGACGTAAAAAAACAGTCTTTCACCAGCCTGGATGTAAAAACATAGAAATTTACAAAAGTCAAGTGCTATTTGCTATTTCGGGAAGGGCTTCCAGAGCAACTTATGCGTATTTATTGAGAGGTTACCGCGCGCATACGGTTCAACCGTATTTTTCATTCAGTGCTTCGGCTACATTTGCAGGAACAAAATGGCTTACATCGCCCCCCCAATAGGCTATCTCACGAACCAGCGAACCGGAGACAAAGGTGAGGTGCTCGCTTGGCATCAGAAAAATGGTATCGATGTCTTTGCCGAGCTTCCGGTTCATCAGTGCCATGCGGAACTCGTATTCATAATCGGAAAATTGCCTCACACCCCGGATCAGCGTTTTAACATTGTTCTTATGAGCGAAATCAACCAGCAATCCGGTAAATTTGCGAATGTCAACCTTATCGGTCCAGGATGTTTGATGAATACTCTCACGAATAAGTTTAATCCGTTCATCGGGGGTGAATATGGCATTTTTCCGGGTATTGACCGCAATAGTGATGATCACTTTATCGAACAGATTGGTAGCTCTTTCCAGGACATCGAGATGTCCGAAAGTGATGGGATCAAAAGAACCGGGATAAATGACTTCCACAGTGGTATCCTCAATTTGTTTCAGATGTAAACATTATTGTGTGATGCGGGTATAGTATTGAAGCTGTGACTTTGAAGCAAGATCGTTTTTGAATGATTTGTCCGGTACGTGATAACTTCAGCACTTTACTGGAAAATGTCAGTCCAGGGTGCCTCCGGGAAATGATTGATCAACTGTTTCTGAAAATAGAGACGATGGTGCGTCCATAGGGTTTGGTGAAAACGCAGTCCGGCCGCTCTCCGAAGTGGAGTCTTTTGTCATGTTCAAGGATAAACCATCCATCCTCCCTGAGCCAGCCATCATTGAGGATGATATCAGGCAGACCAGGCAGCTCCTCATAGTCATAGGGAGGATCGGCAAAAACAAAATCAAAAGGTCGTGGTGCTCCCCGGAGATAACTCTCCACGGGTGAACAGATCGTGTAAATCTGTTTTTCCACGCCAAACAGCCTGGCGGTTTTTTCAATATGGGCTACGGCGTCGGCTGACATCTCAACGAAGATCACGTTTTTGGCACCACGCGATATGGCTTCGAAACCCAGGTTCCCGGAACCTGCGAAAAGATCCAGGATATCGCTTCCTTCAAGATGCTTGCGCACTTCAATAATGGAAAAAATGCTTTCTTTGGCGCGGTCAGAAGTCGGTCGCATATCCACATTGGCCGGCGTGGTGATTTTTCTGCCCTTCAGGAATCCGGTGATAATGCGCATGGCTCAGGATACAGAAAGCAGGATGGCTGGAAAAGCCCGTTCAAGCGGGAAACTGAAGGTTTCTTCTTCAGAGGTGAGCTGCATCTTATCAAGCGAGTCCATGACAATGACCTCGGAGGAGTCGTCCCAGTAGGTTTGCAGGTTCTGAATGATACTACCTGACTGGCCTCCGAAAACCAGGATCTGTTCGTGCATGCCGAGCATCCAGGTGAGGTGGGAGGAATATTGAAGCCAGAGATAGGGCAGGTCAGTCACATCTTCATAAGAAATGTAAGTTGCTGCACGAAGTTTGCCCAGTATGTATGAAGAAATACTAAGCACGCCATTGTAGGAAGATACGGTCATGAAAGAGCCGTGATAGCGGCTTACCTTCATCCACTTTTCACCCATCTGAAAATCAGAACAGAAGTTACCGTTTACGTGACCATTGACCAGAAAAGAGAAGGTTTCCAGGTTTGCCTTGCGGCGCACGGATAGAAGTTTGAAGTCACGGTTGCTGAGCTGGTGCCACACCGGTGCCGTTCGATTGATATCCATGCCCTGCATAAGAATACCCAGGTGTGCATTGCGTTCATCCTCCTGATCATAAACGGCTTTGGGCACGATGCTCCAGCATTCAAGAATGGGCGGGATGACGGTTCTGATATCCGATACATCCTCATCACGAATCAACCTGGAAAGGATATCACAGATGCCGGGAAAAGTGTCCGGGTCCCGGGTGGCAATGGATTCAACCAGATCAAATGAGAAATCTATCTGGCCAACGCGCTCGATAAATGACGGCCTGGCCGGAGTGGATACGGCATAGAAGAGCTGGTTTACATCAAAAGTAACTCCCAGGTGCGCATCCGGTTCCGGCATGACTTTCGGATTAGTTCCAGTTTGTTGCGTTCAACAGCGTAGTGCGTTCAAGCGATCCGATGGCATCATCGGAGTCAGGATCCTCCAGACGGTAAATATTTGGCCTCAACGTGTCATTGAGAGTGTAATTGAAGCGGTTACCGGTTCTGGGTGAATGGATCAGGTCATCTGGATCGTACTCATGCGGTGGCCGAAACTGGAAAAGAGAATCTCCCTTTTCAACCATTGTTTCATCGGTCCTGAGCCACTCCACAAGATCGTCAAGTGTCTCGGGGAAATGGTTATTTCTTCGCTGATGCTCAACAAGAGCATCCCGCACTACGGTTAACCGGTGCCGTACCTGCTCGGTTATCTCGCGCTGCTGCTCAACTTTCTCATAAGGGGATGTGATGGAATCATACAGCAGCCAGGCAAGTACAATAATAACAACAGCAAGTACGCCGCTGATGATTCGGTTTCGGGTATCTATATCCATGTTGTAACGTGCTGAAAATTTTTATTGATATTGTAGCGTGCGCAAGGTTATTCAAGGCATACGCGAATACAAGGTGATTCAAGACATGTGTTCAATTTATATGCATCATATGTTCATACGCTTGATTTCGAAAATACATCCGGTTGTGAAGATATGCAACTGTGTTTGCTCTTTTGTACCTTGATATCTATGGAACGAGTTATAACATTGATACGCGAAATTGCCGTTGTCCCTTCGTTTTCATCGTTTGAAGAGCGCATCCATGGTCTCATTTTGACCCTTATGAAGCAGCTTCCCGGGGTGGAATGCCAACGTGTCCCGGATAACAATCTTGTCTTCACCGTACCGGGTGACGAAAAACGAGAACCTGTGGCCCTTACGGCGCATCTGGACAAGATTAACCATTTCGGTCCAACACCGCCTGACAAACTGCCGTTTGAATATGATGAGGAACGACTCACGGGTCAACTGGATAATGCTGTCGGACTTGCGCTCTGTATCGCGCTGTCAGAAGCCGCCACCAGGTGTTCCTTCCCGCCGCTCATGCTGCTTTTTTCGGAGATGGAGGAAAGTT
>SLLP01000030.1 GCA_007133995.1 Balneolales bacterium | reverse complement strand
TAATTTAAACACTTCAAAAATCACCTATCCAATTGACCATGGGCTTTCTTAAATCTTTTCTGGCGTCACTCCTGGCGATATTTTTCACTCTGTTTCTGCTCTTTTTATTTGTACTTATTTTGATTTTTTCGACATCGCGTGAAACAGAACCATACGTACGCAATGGCACAGTACTTGAAGTCAGGATGGGAAATACGCTCCCGGAACGACCGCCTACAGACCCTTTCGCCATGCTGTTCAGTGACCCGTCCCGTGTACCTGTAACCCTTCGCGGACTGGAATCCAACCTGGAGAAAGCTGCAGCTGATGACCGCATTGAAGGGGTGTGGTTCAAAATGAATAATTTAGCTGCCCCCTGGCCAAATCTCGTCGCCCTTAGAGACAAGATGATTGACTTCAAGGAAGAATCCGGAAAATTCATCTATGTCTCGACCGATGACATCGGTTTTAATGAACAGGGCTATTTCCTCGCAACCGCTGCTGACTCCATCTTTTCTCCGCCTGAAACCTTTTTCGAATTTGACGGTTTCTTCATCCAGGCCGTCTTTTTTAGGGATATGCTGGACAAAATCGGGGTTGAAGCCGAAATATTCCGTGCAGGTGAATACAAAAGCGCTGTTGAGCCGTTTTTCCGTCGGGATTTCTCCTCCGAAAATGAAGAACAACTCCAATCCATTGTTGACAATGTGGCGGAGACGTTTCTTGTTGCCGTAAGCGAACGCACCGGTTACTCCCGTTCCGAATTGGATGCCATAATGAATGAAACTCCCATACTGACTTCCAGGGCAGCACACGAAGCGGGACTGCTTGATCTTCTGGTCTACCCCGATGAAGTTGAAAAACGCGTTGAAAACCGGGTTGTTGAAAATGGCAATGATGAGCTCCGCACTATCACTTACCAGCGTTACAGCCGGGTAAAAAAATCCACGGCAGGCGTTGAAAAACCGGATACAAAAAACAGGATTGCGGTCATTCATGCATCCGGAAATATCATGCCTGAATTCGACTCACCGTCGGTCTTTCCCGGATCGGACGAGAACATCACCGTACGAAATTTCAGCAGAGATCTGGATGAGGCACTGGAGGACGATGATGTCAAAGCCATCGTACTGCGCATCACCAGTCCGGGCGGAGCCGGTTCCACATCCGATATCATCTGGCACAAAATCCGCGAGGCCGCCAAGCAAAAACCCGTCATCGCATCGCTTGGATCAGTAGCCGCAAGCGGCGGATACTACATCGGGATGGCAGCCGACACCGTTGTCGCCTCATCCCAGACCATCACCGGATCCATCGGTGTCTTCGGAGTTGTAATGAACATGCAGGAGCTGCTCAATGACAAACTGGGTATCCACTTTGATGCGGTTACTTCCCACGAGCAGGCCCTCTGGATTTCACCGGACAAACCCATGAGCGAGGCGGCTCGCAGGACCTTCCAGGGATATATCGATGATTTCTATGATGTGTTTCTTGAAAGAGTGGCCGTCAGCCGCAACATGAGCATGGACCAGGTCCGTCAAGCGGCCGCCGGAAGAGTATGGACCGGAAATCAGGCCCTGGAAGTTGGCCTGGTGGATGTGATTGGCGAACTGTCGACAGCGCTCTCCATAGCTGCCGAGATGGCTGAAATCGAAGAGTACATTATTGATACCTACCCGAAACCCAAATCCATCATCGAAATATTGACCGGCTCGGCTCAAACCCAGGTGCGCATGCTGCTCCGACCGCAAATAAAAGAGCTTGAATATCTCGATCCAATGCTTCATATTTTGAGCAACGACCCGCGTGCCGTCATTGCACGCATCCCGTTTGATCATAAAATTCACTGAGTAGCATTTTCACAAGTAGTATGATTTATGGAAATTGGTGATTTCCGGCTTGAACAGCTGAGCGAAGGTATTTTTGAAGTATCACAGGCAGGATCCATCCGAAAAATCAGAGATCTTGGAAAGGATACGGCATC
This sequence comes from Balneolales bacterium, assembly GCA_007133995.1. Lineage (GTDB taxonomy): Bacteria > Bacteroidota > Rhodothermia > Balneolales > Natronogracilivirgulaceae > SKNL01. Next base: position 1,666 of record SLLP01000030.1, on the reverse strand, counting down.
AGATTCAGTTACGCGGGTAGGTCTCGATCCCGTGTTGATTGATACCGGCAACACCGCCATACTGCTTGATGCAGGCCTGGGAATGGGTCTCGATAACAAAGAGCCAGAACCGGAAACATCCAATATCGTAACAAATCTGGAAATTTTCGGTTACCATCCGAAAGACATCGGCGCCGTAATACTCAGCCATCTGCACTATGATCATGCGGCCGGGTTGAGCTATACCAATAAGGCAGACCGGATCTGCGCAACGTTGCCCAATGCCAAAATCTATGTGCAGAAAATGGAATGGGAAGCGGCCCTTCAAAGCCTGGAGTCCCGACCGGAAGTACAGGGCATGGGCTATGAGCCGGATGATCTCTACCGGCTCGTTGCTGACGGGCGACTTGTGTTACTGGATAAAGAGCTGCAGGAAATATTGAAAGGAATCACCGTGATCCGGACCGGGGGCCATACTCCCGGACACCAGATCGTTCGCATCCGCCAAAACGGTCAGACAGTTTACTACTGTGGCGATCTGATCCCAAACGAATTGCATTTAAACAGGTTTGTCGCGACAAAAATCGATACGGATTTCATTAAAGCCAGAAAAGCCAGAGTGCTTTTAATGCAACAAGCCTGGCATGATAAGGCCACACTCCTGTTTTATCACTCCATGCATGTCAAGGCGGGAATGCTCGTGAGGGATAAAAATCGTGGATTTGTGCTCAAGAAGGATTAAATGCCGAATTGAGCTCAGAACCTACTGATTCATCGAAAGTAAAAAATCCTTGTTGTTACGGGTTCCTTTAATCTTGTCCAGCAGGAACTCCATAGCCTCCTGTGTAGTCATTGTAGTAAGATAACGACGCAGCAGAACCACCTTCTCCCGCTCCGCCTCTTCCACAAGCAGATCTTCCCGGCGCGTACCACTCTTGAAAATGTCAATGGATGGAAATATGCGGCGTTCGGAAAGCCTGCGATCCAGCACCAGCTCCATATTGCCCGTACCCTTGAATTCCTCGAAAATCACATCATCCATTCGGGAACCGGTATCCACAAGCGCCGTGGCAACGATGGTCAGACTTCCGCCGTTTTCAATATTTCTGGCAGAGCTGAACAGTTTACGGGGTTTCTTCAGCGCTTCGGCATCCACGCCACCCGACATGGTCCGGCCGGTATTCGAGCAAATGTTATAAGCGCGTGCCAGGCGGGTGATGGAATCCATCAGCACCAGCACATCGTGACCACTTTCGACCATACGCTTTGCTTTTTCAAAGACGATTTCCGCCAGACCTATATGATTTTCAGGCTTTTGGTCAAACGTGGAAGCCAGTACTTCGGCATCGACGACATTGCGCTCCATTTCGGTTACCTCCTCAGGACGCTCATCCACCAGAAGAATGATGATCTTGGTTTTCGGGTAGTTGGTCGATACCGCATTGGCAATATTGCGCAGAATGGTCGTTTTACCGGTTTTTGGCTGGGCTACAATCACACCTCGCTGTCCCTTCCCGATAGGTGAAAACAGGTCAATAAGCCGCGTCGTATATTCACTGGCCTGGAATTCCAGCACATAACGGCTGTCCGGATACACCGGCAGCAATTCATCGAAATCTTTTCGTGAGTCCATGTCGGCGGGAATACGCCCGTTCACCCCGTCGACGCGAAGCAGTGCGAAATATCG
>SLLP01000135.1 GCA_007133995.1 Balneolales bacterium | reverse complement strand
TACATTTTAATGTTTAACACTTTTATGAATAGACGAACTGCCTTAATTATTTTAATCTTGATGATGGCCATATTCCCGCTGCATCATGTTTCAGACGCCAGTGACGGTCAGTCCACCGGTTTGCACTTTCTGCTGATGGGGCCTTCTGCTCATAATTTGGGCCTTTCTGATGCACATACCGCTTCACTGACCGGAGCATCGGCTATCTTCCTGAACCCCGCACTTCTCTCCATGGAAAACAGAAGCAGTGCCACCCTTTCCTACATGGTATGGCCGTTTACCGATACCCAGAACAGCTTTGCCGGGCTGGCTTACAAACAGGGGAAGCAGACCCTTGGAATTGCACTGCTTTCATCGCTCAGTGATAACATAGCGTATCGCACGAATCCAACACCTGATCCGGATGGCTATTTTGCAGTCAGGTATTTATCGGTTGCCGGTTCCTATTCCCGATCCGTTGGACCGCTCTCTCTTGGCGTCACCGGAATGTATCTATTCGAACAGTATTTTCGGGATCATGCCTCCGGATTTGGTATGAACGCCGGTCTGGCTTTGAATATCATGGATAACCGGGTACGCCTCGGTGCGGCATTGCGCAACCTGGGATCCATGGAAGAACTGAATGAAACAGCTACCAGACTGCCCACCTTGCTGAGTTTTGGAACTGACATTCAGTTGCTCCAGTTCTCAACATCAGCCATCGAAGATGAAATACCACTCTTGTTATCTGTCATTGCTAATTACAATATTCCACTAAATGACATATCAGAAACAGGGGACGGATCGATTACATATCAGGGCAATGGCTACTTGAATACCGGAGTAGAACTCAATATCTCTGAGATCATCGATTTGCGAGCCGGCATCCGCACCGGGGAAACACAGCGTCGATTCAACTTTGGAGCGGGCCTGCTGGTCGGTGACTTCTATTTCAACTATGCTTTTCTTCCTTTTCAGAATGGATTTGGTGTTGCCCACGCTGTTAGTCTTCAATACTATTTTTGATACCGACGAGATCTACCGTTCTGATTGATCTGCACTTTGAAGCCAGTCTAGGTTCACAAGGAATGCCATGAAGTTTGTGAGTCGATTCGTCGGATCAGACGGGTTCTTCGTGGATCTCCTTCCAGAAACGAATCATGGACAAAAGAACACCCTTGGCTATAAAAATACTGAAAACGAGAATCAGCCCGTATTCCTGAAGTGCAACAACAGCGATAAAATAAAACAGAAACAAATATACTCTTTTACGGTTTTGTCGGAGGTAGTTTTTGTTAAACCTGGGAATTTTGTCGAACGGTACAGTACTAACCATCAAAAGCGATAGCAACAAAATTACGGGCACCAAAATGCTGTTGAATCCGTGGTTGAAGCCCTGAAAAAGTTCAGGATTGGGAAAGAATGTCAGAAACAGGGCCACCAGCATCATGGCCTGAGCAGGAATGGGAAGGCCTTTAAAGTTATCAGGATCTTCAATGTGAACATCCACGTTAAACCTGGCAAGACGAACGGCACCGCATAAAGCAGGAAAAGCGGAAATTATAATTCCAATAATCATTAATTCATGCAAAGAGTAGCTGTAAAACAAGAAAGCAGGTGCTACACCAAATGATACAATATCGCTCAGGGAATCGAGTTCTATTCCAAACTCCGTTGTGGAATTGGTAAGCCTGGCCATGAAGCCATCCATCATATCGAAGACGGCAGCAATGACAATGAGCCACGCGCCGAATTCAAGTTTTCCCTCATATATCTGAATAATGGCGACAAGTCCGCAAAATAGATTCATAAGAGTGAAGAAACTCGGTACAATCGCCTTGGGAATCGGTTTTCTGAACTTTCTTCTCAAATGGTCTCTTCGGAGCTGTCTTCGCAGTAATCGTTTTTCAGGGTTCATAACGAGCCGATACGCTGTCTTCAAGATGTGCCAGAATTGTTTCGCCTCCGATAGTTCTGTCTCCCTCTTTGACAAGAATATCCATCTTTTCAGGAACCAGAATATCCATGCGAGATCCGAACTTCATGAGGCCAAAGCGCTCACCTGCCTTAACTTCTTCCCCTTCCCTGATGTAGAATACAATGCGCCGTGCAACATATCCTGTGATCTGCCGAAAAAATATTTTTAGACCAGAGTGATGCTTAATTCCAAATTCGGCTCTTTCATTGAGTTCCGATGCTTTGGGATGCCAGGCTACCAGATACTTACCGGGAAAGTAGGCAACGTGTTCTACTTTTCCTGACACCGGGTACCTGTTTACATGGACATCGCCAAGTGACAGAAATATGGTTATCTGCCTGGCACCTGATTCGAGATAGTTTTCTTCGCGGACCACATCAATTGAAATCACCTTGCCGTCAGCCGGCGCTAAAATGTAGTCTCCACTGGGGATGATTCTGTCCGGATCACGAAAAAAAAAGAGGGTGAATCCCGCGATTAAAAGTGCGGCCAGATAAAGAAGAATTGAAAAGTTGTTATTCAACAGCCAGCCAATGGCCGTAATAACAAGAGCCAAAAAAAGCGCTGCAACGATAACCGGGACTCCGTCTTTTGCAAATTTCATAGGTCAGTTTACTACATGCCGGAGTATGTCGTTGAATGTAACAAAAATCATGAGACTTATAAGAAGGATAAATCCAATCTGTTGAAGGGCCATTCTGACCTTGACGGATGGTTCTCGTCGCGTTACGGCTTCGTAAATGAGGAACATCAGATGACCTCCGTCCAGCATCGGTATGGGCAGTATATTCATTAGCGCAAGTGTGATGCTCAGGAAGGCCGTGAAATTCCAGAATCCAAGAGCCCCCCCCCTTTCTGTAACATCTGCTGTGACTGAAGCGATAGCGACCGGACCTCCCAGATTTTCACGAATGGATATGGAACCGGTAAGCAGCTGCCGAAAGCCGTTGATGATTCCAAGCAGGGTATCATGAGCCTGGGAGATTCCTTCGCGTATTGATGCGAAAAAGCCAAAATTGATCGTTTCAAATCCGAAATATTCATGAGGATCGACGATGGCTATGCCGATGATCCTCCGTTCCGGATCCGGGGCAATGGTGACATCGAAAACATCAGAATTACGTCTGATAGTAAAGGTCATCTCATCACCTCCGGATTGAATCTTGTCCACCATCTGAATCCAATAGCCTACCTCTTCTCCGTCAATGGCTATGATTTCGTCACTGGGCATCAAACCGGCTTCTTCTGCCGGTGACCCATCTGAAACCTCACCGACCTTACTTGGCAGTGCATTCTGAAGTTCAATGAATTCCGGATTTCTGGCAAGATGATCGAGAAAGTCTTGTGGAGGACGCAATGTTACCAGTTCACCGTCACGCTCTACCGTAAAGGTCAGGTGTTGGCTGGTTATTTCTGAAATGGAAAAAAACTGACCTCTGCGTATATATTCAATCTCCTTGTCGTTGACAGCTACGATTCTGTCGCCAGTTTGAAATCCAACGGTTTCTGCTGTCGAACTTTCAGGAATATACATTCCCTGAACATTTTCTGCAGGTATTTGATTAACGCCATGGGAAAATGTGATTACTGCAAATATGATGTAAGCAAGGATCATATTGAAGATCACTCCCGCTGAGATCACAATCATCCTCTGCCAGACCGGTTTGCTGCGGTACTCGTAATCTTTGGGCTCCGAAGCCGTGAAACTGTCGTCCATGCTTTCGTCTACCATACCGGATATCTTCACATATCCTCCCAGCGGAAGTGCGGAAATGCAGTAGTCGGTATCACCTTTCCGAACTCCGATAAGTCTTGGTGGAAATCCGATGGAAAACCGCTCCACTCTCATCCCGAAGAGTTTTGCGGCTAGAAAATGCCCAAGTTCGTGTACCAGAACAAGAATAAAAATGGCAGCCACAAATATGAGTACGGTTTGCAGTATGCTAAAAATTACTTCCATGAAACATTTTGTATTTGATCAGATAAAACGGGCAAAGGCTCTGGCCTCCCGGTCAACCGCTTCCAGCGACTCTACTGACAACGTATCTGAGTTCGTAATATGAGACAAACTTTTTTCTACAATTTCAGAGATCTGAATATACGAAATTTCTTCTTTTAGAAATCGCTCGACAGCAACTTCATTCGAAGCGTTAAGTACGGCAGGTGCATAATCTCCGGTTTCAATGGCTTGTAGCGCCAGCTCGAAACAGGGAAATTGGTCCGGATCAACAGGTTCAAAGGTAAGTTGCTGTTTAACTGTCCAGTCAATATGCTGTGATGTAAGAGGCCATCGATCGGGAAATGTGAGAGCGTATTGTATAGGAAGCCGCATATCGGGTAATCCCATCTGCGCCTTCATGGATCCGTCGTTGAATAGTACCATGGAATGCACGATACTCTGGGGATGGACCACTGCTTCAATATGGTCCAGCGGTAGACCGAAAAGCCAATGCGCTTCAATCACTTCAAGGCCCTTATTCATCATTGTGGCCGAGTCGATCGTGATCTTGGATCCCATATCCCAGTTCGGATGTCTGAGCGCATCCCTGACGGTAGCCTTTTTTATTTGATGTTTTGACCATGTTCTGAAAGGACCGCCGCTGGCTGTTATGATAAGCTTTTCAATGGTTCGAATATCTTCGCCAACCAGGCATTGAAGTATGGCGCTGTGCTCGGAGTCAATTGGTATCAAGCAATCGTAGTTTCCGTTCAGATATGGAACAAGCAGTTCACCGCCAACCACCAGTGATTCCTTGTTGGCCAATGCGACTTTTTTACCAGCAGACAAAGCCAATATGGTAGGCCGAAAACCGGAAAATCCAACCAGACTGTTGATTACCGTATCGGTATCGTCAGCCTTAACCAAATGATCCATCTCTTCCTGGCCGCACAGAAGCGTGGTCTGATCGTGAGTAATGGAATCTTTTAATTTGTCAAACGATGAGGGATCAACAAGCAATGCGTAGGCCGGGCGAAATTCATTGACCTGATTGGCCAGCGTCTCCCAATTGGTATGAGCGGTTATACCGTACAGTTTCAGTCTCTCCGGATGCATTCGTACGATATCCAGCGTCTGTGTACCAATGGACCCGGTTGATCCCAGTATGAGCAGGTTTTGTTTCTTCAACTTGTGGCAAGGCGATTAGGTTGTTATGAAATTATCGCAAAATGCAATATGCACCACACAAAGTGAATCGTAAATAAGGGTAAAAATAGTTCCCGTACAATAGCTTAATCAGATAAAACAACAACAGCCAGCATGCGGCCGCTTTCTGCACCATCTCTTCGGAAAGAATGCAGTGTTTCAGGATGTGTCATTGTACATTTATCCTCCTGAATAAGGGATTCGAGTGAAACCCCGGCTTTTTTAAGTTCCTGAAGAATAAACCCGCGAAGATCCACATGCGGTTTTTCCCAGGAACGGTCCACATAGCGTTCGGGAAATTGTGCGGCTACCTCATTTCCCACTTCAAATGACTGCCTGGAGATGCATGGGCTGACATAGACATGCATCAGATCTGGTTCTGCACCGATTTTTTCCATCTGAAGAATTGCCTCAGAGAGAATTCCCTCAATGGCACCTCGCCATCCTGCATGCACTGCAGCAACGATCTTATTGACAGGATCAGCGATTAGCACAGCGGCACAATCGGCCACAAGTACACCAATGGCCAAACCTGGTTTATCCGTTACCAGACCATCCGTATTCTCGATCACCCCTGGTCTTCTTACATATGCGATTCGGGCGCTGTGAACCTGTTTTCCCATGCATAGCCCAATATTTGGCTTCTTTAGATAATCAGAAGCAATTTTCCGATTATTATCAAGGGCTTTCAATGCATCGGTGCTTTCTTCCTGATTGGTGACTGACATAAAACGCGAACCCATCTTCTCAATCTCGCGGGTGATGAAAGCAGCATGCATCTCCGGTTTGTCAGTCCAAATTACTGGCATATCTGTCAGCTTCTACTTTTTTTAATCATGTCGAGCAGTACATTTCGAGCCAAATCAATTGGCATGGGTTTGCCAAACCACATCTCAAAGGATCGTGCAGCCTGGTGTATGAACATATCGAGGCCATCTATTGTCAAAGCTTTGTTAGCCTTTGCTTTTTGAAGCAGTGTGGTCTCTGGTGGATTGTAAATGATATCGTAGCAATATTTTCCCGCAAGTAAAGGCATTAGTGAGTCCGGTATGGGTGAATGTTCCGTTTCGGGATGCATGCCAACCGGTGTGCAGTTAACTATTAATTCGGAATGCATGATCGCATACCCAAGGTCATTATATGTGATTCGGTGCAACTGAGTTGGACGGTCAAACTCCAGGACCTGTTTTTTCTGTTTTCGGCTTACGAGATATAATTTTTCCACTCCGTGTTTGAGCAAGGCATAACAAATGGCACGAGAAGCTCCACCGGTTCCAAGTATGGTAGCCGTACGAATGTTAAAATTTTCTCTCAAGGGCACCATGAATCCGTATGCATCTGTGTTGTAACCGAATAGCTGACCCGTTTGAAGATCCGGAACGACCGTATTTACAGCTCCGATATCACGTGCTGATTCATCAGAATCATCCAGAAAGCTTGTGATTTTTTTTTTGAGTGGAATGGTTACATTCGCTCCGCGAAAATTATGCAAGGCAAAAAGTTCGGGTATGAGGTGCTGCTCTCTTTCGGGACAATCCAGCGCGTAATAACGCACGTTCAGGTTGTGGTATGACATTGCGGCATTGTGAATCGCGGGCGATCTGCTGTGAGATACAGGATGTCCCAGCACGACAACAAAATGTTGTTCCTTGTAATCTGAAGCAAGAAACTCGGATAGGAGCATGGGCAGGGCGTCGTGCAGCCGCACTTCAGGATAAAAAAAAGGGGGCTACCCCCCCTCTATGAATTACCGGTTGAAAAAGTCAGGCTGTTACTTCTTCCTTTTTTTCCGAAGCAACTTCTTCATTTTCCTCTTCGTCCTTGAAGCTGCCACCCTCGGCGAGATTTTTAAACTTTTCCAGATCGCTCATAAGCTGCTGGGGCAAATCTTCTATAAACTTGGCCATTTCACTCGATGGTTCACCAAAAAACGTCCTGTAATCCAGACTAAAATCTACTCTGGTGCGTGATCCGTTGTTTAGTGGTGTGAAGCGAATGGTTCCGGTCTGATTGAGGTTCCCGTTGATAGTGATCCAGGCAAATCGGGTGTTACGCAGATCATCAATGATGTTGGTGGTCCAACGGAATTCTTCTCCACCAATTTCAGTTAGATATTCAAAAGTTTGCGAGTTGATTTTGTTAACATCCCTGAGAGATGAGAGATATTTGGGAAAATCCGTGGGAGAGCTCATCAACTCATAAACTTTCGCTAAAGGCAGGTCAACTTCGATTCTTTGATGCGCCATAATGTACTTTTATACTTCGTAAAGTTGAATGATTCGTGTGATAGGTTTCTGGTATCACCATAAGATTGCCGGCAACTTCACTCAGTTGCTTCGCAATAAAACAAAAATAAGCATTTTTCTTAATTACAGCAATTGAAAAAATATAATTTAGTCGTTTTGCCTGCTGGTTTGCTACGTTGCATAGTGTCATCTTCAGTTCTATTTTTTTTATTGTTGCTGAACAATTTCACCACTGAGACTGCAGCTGCTCCTCCCTTGATAACTGGTGATTATCATCATCTTTCCGGAGCCACGTTCACTCATCCACCTGAGCTGCTTCCCGGCGTACAGCGACTCACCCTGAATATTGATAACCGCTTTAGTGATGGCAGGCTTTTTGCCCGAACAGATATTCGGAACCGGTTCGAAGCTTCGGCGGATTCAATCGAGTGGACATTGCCAGAGCTCTGGCTTGAGTTGCATTTTACCAATAGTGACCTTCGCATCGGACGACAAATTTTACAGCTTGGGTTAGCTGTCGCAAATGCCCCGACTGACAGAATTCAGCCTTTTGATTCCCGAAATTTTCTTCTTGAGCCCTTCTCAACGCTGCAAAGAGGAACTATTGCCCTGAATTATTCCTATTACATCGGAAATTCCAGATTGCGAATAGTACTTGCTCCTGTTTTTACACCTTCTTTAGTACCAGATCCTGAAAGCAGGTGGTTCCCCCACCTCCCAATTCCCGCCGGGATGCCTGTCCGTATTAAACCGACACCCATGAACGTCGATAAGCCGCAAGCTGCATTGATCTGGGATACGAATCCGTTGCGCTCGCTAGAGGTTCAACTGGGAGTTTTATATTGGAAACCATCCATGCCCACATACAGAAAAAGCTTTCGTTTATCCGCGCCCGGATCCCTCATTCCCGACCCTAATATCATACTTGAGGAGACGTTCACACCTACCCTAATCGCAACCGGTGGTGTTTCATGGCAAATCACTTCATCACTGAACCTGCTGCTTGAAGCTGCATGGTTTGAAAACAGGGCGTATGACAAAATTCCGGATGAACTTTTATCATTTGATCCTGCCAACCCCGATTTGCCCGGGCTTCCCCGCGTCATCAGCATAATTTCAGATGAGAATGAGGATTTTATTTCACGTCATTCAGCAGTAGATATTTTGTTCGAAACACGATACAGCTTTAGAAGCACGCAAATTGGATTTCAATGGTACAATCAGCTAATTAATAGCCCACATCCGGATGTCATTCAGGATATCTGGTTTCGAAGCATTTCCACATTCGCCAGCCGCTCCTATTTCCGTGAACGGCTTGGCAGTGATGTCACGGCCACTTACCAGATCAATGGGAGTGATTTCTGGATCCGCACCGAGCTTAGTTATGATATTGCAGACGACGTATCACTATCTGCAGGAGCCCATTTTTTTGGGGGTCCATCACCTGAAATGAACTATGGGCACCCCAGTTTTGGTTCCTACCGAAGCAATACACTTGCCTATGCAGGAATCAGATATTATTTCTGATCCAACCGCAAAATGGATCTATTCAATTCTGCTTCAAACGTGGATTTTCAACGACACCATACCAACCCAATAATCGATTTTCTCCTGGCAAGGCCTAAAACCTACCTGATGCTGATGGCACTACTGGGGATACTGGCTTTGGTACCTGCCTGGCAAATCGAAGCGGATTTTGACCTGGAGGGATTCTATCCGGAGGATGCTGAAACGATCGTTGAGTTTCAGCGTATCAGCCGTGAATTTGGCCGGGACGACACAATGATTATTATCGCTTTTCGTCATGATTCACTCTTTACTCCCCGGCACCTCATCAAAGTCAAACAAATGACTGCGGCCCTCGAAGAGTTGCCCTACCTTGAAGAAATGCACAGCTTGTGGTCTCTCAACGAATTTGTGCGTGTGGATGGATCGCTTGCATCCAGATCTTACCTGACGGATAACTCTGTGTTGGAATCCCGGCCGGACTCTGAGCAATACCTCCAGGCAACAATGAAACGGATGCTTGACGACCCTTTCATCAAAGGCAGATTTATTGGATCCGAAGGCACTGCAACCGCAATCTATCTTCGGATCGATGACGAAAAAAACACATTTTCCAACCGAAGAGAGATCATCTCGCACATGGAAAAACTGTTGGAGCCGTACCGTGCAAAGTATGATCTCAACATAACCGGACTCCCCTATTTCAGAACCCAATACGTTGAAACTCTTAACAGAGAGATTCTGTTTTATGTCTCGCTGGCCTCACTTCTGATTATAATTATACTCTGGCTGCTATTCCGAACGGTGCTGGGTGTCCTCCTTCCCATCACTATTGTCTGGCTCACCATATTGTTTGTTGTAGCCGTATTAGTGATGACCGGCGGATTTTTTGAAATATTGAGCAGCACCATCGCCCCCATCCTGCTTTGTGTTGGTGTGGCTGATTCGGTTCATATGCTCTCCAAGTATCAGGATCTCAGGCTGGAGAATAAAAGCAAAGACCGTTCTCTCAGAGAGACGATACTCATTCTGGGATCAGCCACCCTGCTAACCAGCGTGACCACAGCCATAGGGTTCCTGACTCTGATGACAAGCAATGTAATGCCGATGCGCCGTTTCGGAATCTATACGGCTATCGGTGTTATTGTCGCTTTTGTGGTGACCATGTTTGTTCTTCCGTCTGTTTTAAAGATTCTAAAAAACGGCACGCCTGTCGAAGACAAGAGCCGAATCTTTTTCCGGAAAATCGGCTCATTGCTTTCATCCACAAATCGTACCGCCCGCCTGCACAGCCGAAAGGTGGTAATAATAACACTAACCGTCACCATCATCTTTTCACTTGGCATAACACAACTTCGAACCAATAGCAGGGTTTTTGATGATATTGGCGAAAGGTCAGAATTAATCCAACAAAGTCGCTTTCTTGACAAACACCTGGCACCACAATTCCCTCTGGAAATCATTGTGGATACCGACCGAGAAGATGGAATATACGACCCCGATCTTGTTCGTCGTATTCAAATGCTACAGGAACACCTGAATACTTATGAAGAGATCGAACAAAGTGTCTCCTTTGCAACTTTGATGTCACGAATAGATCATGTCATGCGTGACACTCCGTTGGATAGCCTGCCCGATTCCAGATCACTCATTGCCCAATATGACCTGTTGCTGGAAATGACCGGGGGAGTTTCGCTTTCAGCCCTCAATGATTTTGAAAACCGACAGACTCGCATCATTGCCCAGGCCTATGATGCCGGTTCATACAGAATAAATCAGATGCGTAATGATCTGGAATCATATCTGGACGAACTTTTTCCTGAAGAATCCGTGATGCTGACCGGATCCACCATACTTTCGGCCGATCTTACAGGCAACATCGTGAAAGCACTCACATGGAGCATTGGCCTTGCTTTTTTGTTTATTTCCGTAATCATGGCGCTCCTGTTCCGGAATGCAAAACTGGTCCTGATCTCACTGCTTCCAAATTTGATTCCTCTGCTTATTACGGCCGGATTCATGGGATTTGCCGGTATTGATATTCGACCTTCAACTGCCGTGATTTTCACAATTGCATTTGGAATAGCTGTGGATGACAGTATTCACTATCTGGCCAGGTTCCGAATGGAAACACTGCGCGGTGCTTCCCTCCACCAGGCAGTGAAAAATACTACTATTCATACAGGAAGAGCGATAGTTCTGACGAGTTTGATACTTATTGCCGGATTTGGTGTCCTGGGTACGAGTTCATTCGAGTCCAATATGCTGATGGGGTTGTTAACCTGCCTGACCATTATTACAGCCTTGGTCGCTGACCTCCTATTTCTGCCAGCACTGATCTACTGGATGAATCCTGATATTACAATAAGGGGAGCCTTTTCTTCAGATGCTCAATTATCGAGCGATACGTTGTATCGGGTGACCTCGATGAATCAAGAGCAACCATTCGCTCTTCGCTCGTCGCCAATTGATCAAAACCCTCGCTGACACGCTTGAAAAAATCTACGCCAGCACGTTCCATGCGATCCTCAGCCCGGACTTTTTTACGTCGTTTTGAAGCTTTTTCCGGATCTATTTTCAGGTAAATTGTAAGGTCCGGTTTCAGATTTTGCGTTGCCAGTGTGTTCAACTGCTCAATGTCCTTTACTGGAATGGCCTTTCGCCCATAGCCCTGATAAGCCGTTGTCGAATCAAAAAAACGATCCAGGATCACGATGGCACCTGCATCAAGAAGCGGACGAATGCGTGTCGCTACCAGTTGCGCACGTGCAGCCGAAAACAGCAGAGATTCGGCCAAAGGGTGAATATCATCTCTGCTGTTTAGCAGTATCTCCCGTATCTGTTCCGAAAGAGGGGTTCCACCCGGTTCGCGAAACACATGCACATCATATCCCTTATCTGTCAAATAGGATTTGACTTTTTCAATTTGCGTGGATTTACCGCTCCCATCAATACCTTCAAATGAAATAAGCACGTTCGGATAGAACTATATGACTATGGCTGTTTAAAAAAGACGGTGCTGTGGCTTTTTTGGCAAAATCACAGCTAAAACAATATAAAGTACTAAACTGAATCCGTAACTTAAAAAAGCCAATGCAAATAATGCTCTTACTATAGTGGGATCCATTTCAAATCGTTCAGCCAATCCTCCGCAAACACCAAAGAGCATCTTTTCCTCCCGTGAACGAAACCATCTTTTCCCGGTTTCAAAACCGAAACGCTCAGCGTTTTCGCTCAAATTATCAGATCGATTCCGCTCTTGTCCTGCATCTTGATTGTGCTCCGCTCGGCCGCGCTGACCACCATCGGGCGGCCATTTCTTATCATCATTTGCGTACTCGGCTTTTCTGGAATCCATGTAATCATCTGCTGTGCTGTAACTTTCATCGCGAAAGCCGACTCTCCTGCGGGATCTCATTTGCGTCAGCAAACCTAACCCGATCACAATGACCAGGATAGCTCCGGTCAATGGAATTACTCGCAAAATCGATGAGAGATCGGGACCGACAGGAATAAAGAATCGCTGAATGATAAACAGAACCGCAAGCATCAGAATAATGATACCCGCTCCCCTGGCAAATTTACCCTTGCCGGCTGCATTCTTGTCGTCACTTTCATATTCCGATCGCATATAATCAAATTCTTCATCTGTCATGTGACTGGATTCATCAAGATGATTCCTTAAGTGGCTGCTGGAGTAGGTTGATTTCATCATTTTTCTCAAATTTAAAGAATGCAAAACCAATATTAATATCTTTCATGAAGTTTCTTCATATGATGCAAAAAAGCTCTGCACGGTCAGATGGAACACAAATCGTGTCTGTCCGGTAGTCGAGCATACGAAAGGCCCGCACAATTGTTTCTCAAAAAAATTTGACTTGATCTAAGATATTGCCAGAAAATAGGTTAACAGTACCTATCGACAACGGATTATACCCGTTTCGGTCACCAGCATATCCATCGGAACATCATGATCCTTGACCGGAATCTGATCCATAAGAAAAGTTCTGGGGAGCAGCATTACTTTTTTTGCATTAGTTGCTGAAATCAAAAACCGATCATAATACCCTTTACCATAACCAATTCTGTTTCCTTTCCTATCAGCTGCAAGACCGGGAACTATGACCAGGTCCAAACTGCTACTTTCCACAGATTCACCTTCGAAAGGCTGCGGAATGCCCCATGGACCCTTACGAAGTGAATCCAGACTTCCTACTCTTATATGCTCCATTTCTCCATTCATTCCAGTAATTCTGGGCATCGCCAGATATTTTCCCTTTGCCAATACATCTTCCAGTATCTTTAGCGTTGGTATTTCCCCTTTGCTTTCAACGCCAAAGAAGCTATGAACACTTTGAGCCTCATGGTACCAAAATGCAGACAGTACCCAGTCCGCTATACTGGTTCCAATCCGATGAAGCTCCGATGTGCCCAGCTGACTGCGTTGAACAATGATTTTTTTTCGTAGCGCGTTGCAATTCATCTGTTTTAAATCATTTTCGATACATATTGTCAGAATGATCTCACATGACAGGATGTAATCATGCTCCTGTGTGTCAGCCGGAGGCTGTCATATTCGTTTGATGCTACAACTATTCCCTTTGAGTAGCGCCGACCTTATGTTTCAAAATCTAAAGCTGAGTCCACTCCGAAAAGTCGAACGTGTCATTTTACATAAATATAGGCAATGCAGAACCCGCCTTGCAATGACAGGCCAATTTGCCTGATAAAAATCCGTAACTAATTGATATCATGTTGT
>SLLP01000016.1 GCA_007133995.1 Balneolales bacterium | reverse complement strand
CTGCTGAAGGTGTGGCGGTATCGGGCTCCAAGGCTGTTATTGAGCCAATATTGGGTTTTGTCAATTCCGGTTTCGTAGTGTGCACCCGCTGCATTAACCTGGAAGCCAAATACCTGATCCATGATGGTGCCTTCCCAGAATCGGTTTAGATGCAGATGGTAGCGTGTTTCATTGGTTGACGCATTGCGGTCGGGAATCATGTCGGTGCGGTCGGAAAAATGGTTCAGCGAAGCGGATGATTGCCATCCCCGGTAAGCGCTTGACAACTGTTGCCAGCGTCCTTTCACACCTATACTACTGTAGGCTATCCGGTCGGGGTCGGTTACAACGGCTCCTGTCACGGGCAACGGAGAGTAGTTGAATGAGGAAGCTCCGGATACTCCGACGCCCCACCGTCTGTTGCCAGATACCTCTGTCCATTGTAGCTCACCTGCAAGATCGCGGAATGAGCTGAAATCACGGTCCCCCCCGGATGACTGATGACAGAGATGAAGCGCCAAACTTTCATTTTCACTTATCCGTGTTTCTGCAAAGACGTGCAACTCCGGACTCACAAATGTGCCGATTCCTCCATAAGCATAAACTCTTCCCTTGTCAGCAAGTCGAATAAAGTTTCTTTCCGGTCTGAGTGCCGGTTCCAGGTCACTGATGGGAATAGCCGCCACAATCTCTTCGTCCGTCTCCATAAACGGCATACGGTCGGGATCAACACGGAAAACGGCCGGCCTTGGACTGAAACCCAGCACAGGCTGCCTTGCGAGTCCGGGAAAGCGAACTTCAAAATCGCCACGTATCTCAATATCCTGCGGATCGATATCCGGTAAAAGGGTGGACACGCCTCCGTCCTGTTGCTGTGCTGTTGCGGGAAACACTAACATTACAACAAAGAGGGGTGCTAGGAAGGTGATATGCCTGATGGGATTCATTCGGTTTTTAAAGAAATTGTTTCTGGAGTCAGAATATAAACGTTGATTTTGCCGGAACCGTCTGTCGGTATGGCGATTTTCGGAGGATTGTTTTGTCTGTCTGTCATCAGCTGTTAACAAATTTTCTATACCAACCGGAATCGTTGATTACCAGCAGTATGGGTGTTGCAATTAAAATAATAATCATCATTACCAAATGTGTAACAATTGCATAGGCTACACCAACCGTATGCGGAACTGCGAAAAGCAGCAGCAAGGACCGGCTTACAAACCAGTGATAGGTACCAATACCTCCGGGCGATGGCAACGCAACCCCCAGGGCCGAAACCACGGTGATGATCAACGCCTCACGCATTCCAAGGTTGAATTCGTTATGCAAGTCAAAGGCAGTAAACGGAATATAGGTCATTAAGACGTAACAGAACCAGATCGCAGCAGTAAGCAGGATAAATAACGGCCAGTTTTTTACATCCTTGATACTGAACAAGCCCTGTACAAATTTCTTTGAAATATCAATCATGAAGGTACGTATGTTTTCAACCGATGGCAGCAAGGCACCAAGATACAGAGCCAGCCGATAAAGCAGATAGAGGGCAGCAGCTGAAGTGGCAGCCAGTATAACAAGAATCAGCATCCCATCCACACTAACCAGGGACTGCAGCCAGGATACGGTATCCCTTCCCAGCAAAGGCACGATTAACCGATAGTCTGCTATCAGGTAAAACAGCGAAACTACCACCAGAATCAGCATCACCAGGGCATCCAGCGCACGCTCCAGTACCACTGTGCCCATCAGCTTGGTTCTGCTGATCTGCTCCTTGTTACCTACATATACCGACCGTGAAACCTCACCAAGACGCGGTATGGCGTAATTCACCAGATAACCCAACATGACACCGCTGAATAGATTCAATCTTCCCGGGCGTATTCCCTCCTGCTCTATGAGCTGCTTCCATCTCTCCGCTCTCAGATAATGGCTCAGCAGTGAGATCAACAAGTAGGGGAGCACCCAGAAATAAGTAATTTTGCTCACGGTCAGGCGCAGATCCTGGTAGGAGATATCTTTCAGGGCAAGCCATAAAAACACAAGGGCTACGAGTGCACTGGCAATAAATCTGAGTGTTTTTTTCACCATGCCGGTTTACTTTCTAAGATCGATTATCTCCACATTATCCGGATATTCCAGAGTGAAAATGGAGTCTGAAGACTCCAGATAATGTGCGTCTGAGAAGGACGTATTCAGCAGATTCTCCATTTGATCAACGGCATTGATTTCAAGAGGAGTGAGATCGGGTTTCAGGTAAATGGTCACCTCGGTAAAGATCTCAAACGGGTCATCGGGAAGCAGAACAATCCTGGTTACATCCTCTTCCGCGCTCACTTCAGAGATACGAAACAGGTCATCGGTATCGGAAAAAAATCTGGATGGGGCAAAATCGTCTTCCTCGGGCTCGTATTCGCTGATGATCAGCTTGTTCTGACGTTCATTGTAAACCATCGAGGTTTCCCCATCCACGAGCACCACCTGGTGATCCGCCTTGATCTTGTACTTATCTTTTGAGATCCAAAGTTCGCCGTGAATGACCTGCCTTTCTCCGGTGTAGGAATCGATCAGTTCATGGGTCATGCCGGCATGCAATACCCGGCCTTCTTCAAAAAGTGCACGGACACGATCAAGTCCGGTTTCTGTAGCATATACAACAGAGCAGGACAGGAACATAAACACCAGCACAGCCGAAGCTTTGCACATCCATGAATCAGACATGGATTTTTGACCGCCGGAACTCCAGCGTCTCGCCGTGTCATTCTCCTTCATCCAGTTCCCGTAATAACTCTTCCAGTTCTTCCTCATTTTCCACCAATACTTCACGTGCAGTGCTGCCCTGATAGGGACCGACAATACCCGCGCTAAATAGTTGATCGATTAAACGGCCGGCGCGGTTATAGCCCAGCTTCAATTTTCGCTGCAACAGAGAAACAGAACCCTGCTGATGCCTGACCAGCAGCTTCGCCGCCTCTTCAAACAGTTCGTCCCGCTCGCTCTTGTCAAGTATGCTGCCCTGTCTGCTTTGATCCTCAACTTCCGGCAGATAGTAGGGATGGCTGTAACCGGCCTGCTTTCCAATAAAAGCATTGATCCGCTCAACTTCATCGGTGGAGACAAACGCATTCTGAAGACGGATCATGCTCACTCCGCCGCCATTATACAACATGTCACCTCTACCAACGAGCTGGTCGGCTCCCATGGTATCCAGAATGGTTCTTGAATCAATTTTTGATGCTACCTGGTAGGCAATCCTGGCGGGAAAATTCGCTTTGATGGTACCGGTAATGACGTTGACAGAAGGCCGCTGGGTAGCCACCACAAGGTGGATGCCGACGGCCCTCGCCAGCTGTGCAAGCCTTGCTATCGGCTCCTCGATCTGTTTACCAGCCGTCATCATCAGATCCGCCAGCTCGTCAATCACAACTACGATGTAAGGCATGTAGCGGTGTCCGAGCTCTTCATCCAGCTCCTCTGCCTTGAATTTGACGTTGTACGTTTTAATATCCCGCACCATCGCCATTTTCAGCAGCTCGTATCTGTGATCCATCTCCTTGCATACGCTGTTGAGTGTCTGCAACACCTCCGCCGTATCGGTGATAATCGGTTCGGAAGCATTCGGCAGGGTCGCAAGAAAATGGTTCTGGATATTCCGGAAAAGCGATAGTTCAATCTTT
>SLLP01000019.1 GCA_007133995.1 Balneolales bacterium | reverse complement strand
GTGGCTGCGTGAGCGATCATTGCCATATCCATGGCTTCCTGAACACTGTTGGAACAGAGCATGGCCATCCCGGTCATCCGCATGGCCATCACATCACTGTGATCACCAAAGATGGAGAGGGCATGGGAGGCAATGGTACGCGCTGTGACATGAATCACGGTGGGACTCAGCTCGCCGGCAATTTTATACAGATTGGGCATCATCAGCAGAAGACCCTGCGATGCTGTAAAGGTGGTTGAAAGCGCTCCGGTCTGCAGTGCGCCGTGAACAGCACCGGCGGCACCGGCTTCACTCTGGAGTTCAATGACATCAGGTACCGTGCCCCAGATGTTCTTTTTTCCTGCCATTGACCATGCATCTGCGAACTCACCCATGGGTGATGCGGGAGTGATGGGATAGATGGCAATAACTTCGTTAACGTGGTGTGCGATATGTGATGCAGCTTCGTTTGCATCAATAGTTACAAGCGGACGTTTCATAAATAATCCTTTCAGGTTCTTGTCGTTTAAATAATTACATTTTTATTTTATAAAAATCTCATTTGCCCTGATGGGCTGGGACTGAATGTCTTCCGCATAAATAAAGGCATCGTAATAACCGACGCTTCAGACTGTTTCAGCGGGGTACTCTTCAGTCCCTGTTCTCTTCTTCAACCAACATCCAGTTTTTATGACAACCAAAGTACCTTAACGTACTGATTAATAATTAAAAAAGGGCTTTTTTATGTTGATATTATGAAGAATGGACTTCATAAATATAATCAATATCTTGAAACTTATGAACTGGATATTAAGACAAACGGAAAAAATCATACCTACTCCTCACAACATGCTCAACCGGAGATAATTACGATGCAGAAGCTCATGCTTATAATAATTCTGGCAGCGGCAGTGGCCTGCCTGGTTATGGTCACCATAACGGCGGCTGACCGGGACACAGTCGAAACATGGGAGGGTTCACTCCGGCTTTTCGGCAACGAACCGTTTACGCGTGTCGCGCTGGTCACTGACGCTGGTGAACGTTTTTTTCTTGACATGGACGATCAGGATTTGCAGCTTCTCTGGGAGGAAAACCGCGGAAAAATCCGTATCACCGGAGTGCCTGTACTCAAGGACGTTGCCGGTAAAACAGAAAATTTCATAAAAGTGATCAAATATTCCTGGATATCAGAGAACGAATAACAAATATCTGTCAACAGACAAAAGGGGTTGAGTAAGCATGTTGCAAATTTCATTTGTGAAAAAAAAATGAATGATGTGACTGAACGACAGCAAAAGAAAACGGACAATCAAACATGTATTTCAAGACTATATTAGCATGCAACATTAAAATGCAACGTCTGTTTTTTCTGCTGTTCCTCCTTTGCATTCCCTCACTACTGACGGCGCGGGACTTTCAGATCCGTGACATTTCCATCCAGGCGGAAATCACGCCGGATGCTACAATACACTATGTCGAAGACCGCCAATACCGCTTTGAAGGTGAGTACCACCATGTCTTTTATACACTTCCGCTCAAGGGTTTTGATTCCGTCAAAAACATACGCGTACGCCAGGACGGACGTGCACTGGTAAATGACAACAGCGAACAGACCGGTACATTCAAAGTGGAGCGCAACCAGCATGAACTGCGCATCACCTGGTTTGTTGAAACAAGAGATACGACCGAACACACGTTCACTATTCAATACGATCTTGAAGATGCACTTGTCATTGGTCCCGAAGTTACCGAATGGTTCTGGATTTTTATGTCGGATCGTCTTGCACGAACTCCGGAGAAATTCAAGGCTCGCATATCCGTTCCGCATCGCATGGATGAAGCCGACTGGCATGTCTGGCTTCGGGAAACACCCGATCATGTCCGCAAGCGCATCGAGGGCCGCGTTTTGTACCTTGAAGGTGAGGATTTCAAACGCTCCGACCAGACTATGGCTCGTATTCTGTTTCCCACGCGTGTGCTAAGTGAAGCGGTTATAACCGATCATCGTTTCGGTCTCGAACGCGTCATGGAGGAAGAATCGGCTTGGGTTGAAGCGCGGGAACGCGAGCGTCAGCTTCATCTGCTCGGCGTCGGGCTTTTTGCTGTGCTTGCCCCAGTCTCCGTTCTCCTCTTTATCTGGTTTTATCGAAGATATGGTCGGCGATTCGAACCTGAAGCCCTCTCAGGGCAAATGCGTTTTTCACCGCCGACAGACCATCCTCCCGCCCTCATCCGAAAACTAATGCTCGGACCGTTGAGTAACGAGCCGGACAAACTGGCCCTGGGCATCACCATTTTCGACCTGTCTCGCAGGGGCTACTTCCGAATCGTGGAAAAAAAGGGTGAGAAAAAATTCCTGAGCACCGAAACACCTGAATATCATCTCGAAAAAACCGGAAAAAAGCAGGATCAATCGCTGCGCGACTGGGAGCTCAGCCTGCTCGAAAAAGTCAATAATCGTGTTGATGAAGGTGCAACGCGCATGGACAAGGTGCTGGAATGGTCCAATAAATCAACCCGGAAATGGTGGAAGGAGTGGCGCAAGCTTTTCCGGCGCGAACTGAAACAGCAGAACTGGTTTGATCCGCTCGCCGAAAAAGCACTTTATTTTCACCTGTTCGCCCAGTTACCCTTGCTGATAGGTATGGTAGGGATTACCATCCTCACAGGCAAAATCGGCTCCGCAGGTATCCTCCTGGTCGCTGTTATGATGATGCTGAGCCTGGCCCTTCCCAAACGGACGCAAGAGGGCGTTAATATGCACACCAACTGGACCGCCTACCGGAAAGCGTTGAGAAAGGGGCCGAACAAATCCTTTGATCAGAAGGATATGGGACGACACTTTGTCTATGCGATTTCCCTGGGCCTGACCAAAAAGCAACTTGAAAGACGGCTTGCAGATGTGACCGAAGACAGTCCGCTTTTTCTGTGGATCGTGCCTGCTTACGGCACACATGGGACCGCCGACATTGCCTCCGGTCTCAGCACATTGGCTTCCAGTGGAACAAGCAGCTTTAGCGGGATTTCCGGAGCGGGCGGTGCCTCGGCAGGATCGGCCGGAGGCGGTTCGGGTGGCGGGGCCGGTTGATATTCAATGATTTACATTGATTCTAATATGTATTGAAATGTGAAGTGTGTTGTTTCAACATCAAAAAAAGTTCGCCGATGCCCTTAACACCCCCAAAAATCATCGCTCTGACTGCTTGCTTTTTACTTGCAACTGCTGTGTGCTTGCCCGCACATGCCTGCATGCCTGTTGCCGCTTATCAGCCACATGCAGATGAATTCATGGAAATGATTGCAAATATCGTTTCTGATGAGGAACCCGATGGCACACCGTTGCTAAAAGTGGTTACGGAGGACGGAAGCACTTTCATCGGCAGGTTTGTCTGTGAAGATGACCAATCCATAACCCTGAAAGTTGAAAACCTCGGTGAGCTGACCATCATTAGAGAAAACATCCGCTCTGCAATCGAGATTGCCGAGAACGATCTGGTGGATGGGAAGTATTGGTTTCCAAATCCGAATGCAACCCGTTACCTGTTTGCTCCCAGTGCCTTCCCCATCACCAGAAAAACAGGATATTATCAGAATACCTGGATATTTTTCAACAATGTAAATTATGGCTTCACCGAAAGGTTTTCCATGGGCGTCGGCATGGTACCCATCTTTTTATTCGGTG
>SLLP01000005.1 GCA_007133995.1 Balneolales bacterium | reverse complement strand
TGGACTACTTCACCCTCTTCAATTTTTCAGCCAAGTGGGATCCTGTGCCGGCCATGCTCACCCAGAACCATGTAAGCAGCATCAAGGGCTTTTACGGACAGACTACCGCTTTTCGCAAGGAGACCATCAAAAGCAATGTGGTCATCCTGGCCCAGTCACCGGGACGTGATGAGGCTAAATATATTCACGGAAATCTTGGTGAGGGATTTTTTACCTTTTACGGTGGTCATGATCCGGAAGATTACACACACCGGGTCGGAGATCCACCAACCGAGCTGGAACTGTTTCCCAACAGTCCGGGCTACCGACTGATTCTTAACAATATCCTCTTTCCAGCCGCTCAAAAGCAGGAGATGCAGACCATGCGTTTGATTCGGGATGGTATCGATGAGCCGGCATCACAGCGCTGATACATTTTTTCCTTGCACTAGTCGTTTTCCAGCTCTTTGGCCGCCTCCCATATTTCATCCATCTCTTCCAGTGTGGCATCTTTTGGCAGCTTTCCGCGTTCGGCAAGAACTTTTTCGATGTGCTGAAAACGAAATCTGAACTTGCGGTTGGTCAGACGCAGACAATCCTCGGCACTCATTCCCGCCAATCGGCCAACATTAACCAAAGAAAACAACAGATCACCGAATTCATCCGCTTTGGCTTTTTCACTTCCTTTTGTTGCCACCTGCCGAAACTCCTCCAGCTCCTCGATCAATTTGGGCCAGGCCTGCTCCCACTCCTGCCAGTCAAAGCCTACGGCAGCCGCCTTCTCCTGCATTCGCTGGGCCTTGATCAGAGCCGGCAAGGTTTCAGGAACGCCCTGCAACACGGAATTGCGCTCTTTCTCCTTCATCTTGAGATCTTCCCAGTTCCGGACAACCGTTTTGCTATCATCCGCAAGTGTGTCTGAAAATACATGCGGATGACGGCGAATCAGCTTTTCCTGAATGCCATAAATGACATCACCAATGTCAAAGCGGCCCAACTCCCTGGCTATTTCAGTATGAAAAATCACGTGAAGCAAGAGATCTCCCAGTTCCTTCCTTAACTCCACCGGATCATCACTATCGATTGCTTCGATCGCTTCGTAAATCTCCTCGACCATCAGATCCTTGATCGATTCATGTGTTTGCTGGCGATCCCACGGACACTCCTTCCGGAGAATCGCCATAATTTCAACGAGGTCTGAAAAACTGCGCGAGGGACTTCTTTTTTCTGCCATGAATTATTTCAAGAGTGAATCCAGCTCCCACCTCTTGAAGGATCCGCCATAGAACTCAGACAGATCCGACAAATAGTCACACAGATCATTCAATGTCTGATGATCCGGCGTGACCAGTGCATGTGCGAGGAGAATCCAGCAGGATCCGGTGGGCATTACATTTACTTCCCAATGCTCTTTCTGCAATCGGGTCGCCAGATAATATGCGGAACTTTCCTCGTATATTTCAATATAAAATGCGATGAGTTTTTCCAGTTCGGAAGCGCCAAAACCAAAATCCTGGCAAAACCCTTCATTATTTATGGCTTTCATATTCAAACCGATCTATGTTGGTTGAAGAGTACCTGTTATTGACAGTGTAAATAACAGGTACCTAACAAATTACAAAGTATCAATCCTTCATACAATATTTATATTGGGACAGTTAAATTTTTTTTGAATTCCATAAAGAGGTGAATCTTATGGCGATAATGCTTATTATCTTTTTCGGAAACGACGGGGTGCGGTTTTGATGCAAATGTTCGCTGATAACGAGCATATTACAAAGCATAAACCACCGCGGAATGCAGTATTGATTTCAACGTGTTCTCCCCAAAGACTGATGTGGTGAATATTTTTATAATGGAATGAACCGCATGGGAATCAAATATGTTACTTCTTGATAACCAATTCAACAAATTCTCTGTGCTGGTCAACAATATATTTTTAACGTACTGTTTTTTCTACACCACACAGACTTTAGTTCGATACAACTGACAACCATTTGCGAAATACGGAGCATTTATGAGCAAGCAACTTCATGAGAACATTGACACAGATAAATATCCATACATCAATCGGGGTCTGGAAGGAATTGTAGCTTTTTCATCCACTAAAAGTGCGATCGACGGAGAAAAAGGTGACCTGATCTATTCAGGGTACAACATTGATACACTCGCTGAGAACTCCTCATTTGAAGAAGTTGCATTTCTTCTGTGGAATGACCGCTTGCCGACAGCTGAAGAACTTGAAGACCTGAAAGATAAACTGATTGCTGAACGTGAACTGCCACAACCTGTTATCGATTATCTGAAAAGCACCAGCAAGGACGCCGAACCCATGTCGGTACTTCGAACCGCCACTTCCATGCTCGCAGATTTTGACGAAGAAGCCCCCCTGGATGATCCGGATGCCAATATGCGCAAGTCGATCCGGATGACTGCCAAAATGCCAGCTATTATTGCCGGTTTTCAGCGGATCAGGGATGGTAAGGAGTTTGTTGCCCCCCTGAAAGAAGGAAGTACAGCTTACAACTTCCTCTATATGCTCAATGAAGAGCGTCCAGGAGAAAATACGGAAAAAACAATGGATATATGCCTGATTATCCATGCAGAGCACGGTATGAACGCATCCACTTTTACGGCTCGTGCCATCTGTTCGACTCAATCGGATATCTACTCTGCTATTACCGGGGCTATCGGATCTCTAAAGGGGCCCCTGCACGGCGGCGCCAACACTGCCGTAATGAACATGCTCCTCAAACTTGATAAGGATGCAGACATTGAAGCTTACATCAAAGAGCGGCTCGAAGAACGAAAGAAAGTGATGGGATTCGGACACCGCGTGTACCGCACCGTGGACCCAAGAGCCAAGCACCTGATGTCAATGGCCAAGGACCTTGCAGAAGAAACCGACAGCATCTACCTTTACGAGTGGTCGGAAAAGATCACGAAAGTCATGAAGAATGAAAAAGGCATTGATCCGAACGTTGATTTTTACTCTGCTACGGTGTATTACTCAATGGGAATCAAAACGGATCTTTTTACGTGTATTTTTGCCATGAGTCGTATTACCGGATGGACCGCACACTACATTGAACAGGCAGCAAACAACCGTTTGATACGACCACGTCAACTCTATGTGGGTGATAAGAATCTGCCGTGGACACCCATTTCCGAGCGAAAAAAGTCTACCTAAACGCATCACATGCCCTCATCTGTTGAATCTGCCCAGAAAAAGGTTCTGGCGCGCTTGCTTCGCAAAGGAGCACAAACCGAGTACGGAAAAAAAAATAATTTTTCGGATATATCGGACTCTACGGAGTATGCAGAGAAGGTTCCAATGATCATATATGATGAAATCGAACCTTACATAGAGCGGTTGAAGGAAGGAGAGCAAAACCTGCTTTGGCCCAGTAAAATTCAGAACTTTGCCGTTTCTGCCGGAACAACAGGCAAGGGCAAGCATATTCCTCTAAGTGAAGACCGCCTTCGAAGTGACCAACGCTTCATGCGCAAGGTGATCATTTCGTACATTAAGCAGAACCCGAATTTTCTCCATTTTTTTATGGGCAGTCATGTGAGCCTGCCTGGAAATATTGAACGTCTTGACCCCAAATCGAATATCCGGCTCGGAGAGATCAGCGCCTACCTGGCTAAGTTATCGCCCGGATGGCTTTCACTTTTCCAGGT
>SLLP01000116.1 GCA_007133995.1 Balneolales bacterium | reverse complement strand
TCATATCGGGATGGGTGACGGTAACCGGTCCGCCATCCTCAATCTGGCGGCGGAACAGCGGTACCACACTGCCACGACTGCCGAGCACATTGCCAAAGCGCACCGATACGAACGACTGGTCCTTGCCGGCACGCAGCGAGGCCCACTGCACCACGTATTCCGCCACGCGCTTCGAAGAACCCATGATCGACGTCGGATTCACCGCCTTGTCGGTAGAGACGTTCACAAACCGCTGCACCCTGTGTTCCAGCGCCAGTTCGGCCAGATTGCGAGTGCCGCCGACATTGTTGAGGATCGCCTGGTCGGGATTGGCCTCCATAAGCGGCACATGCTTGTGGGCCGCCGCGTGGAAGACCACATCGGGGCCATACCGGTGAAAGATGTGCTCCAGGGTTTCACGGTCGCGAACGTCGGCGATAATCGGGATGAATTGAATGTCGGGATACTCCGTTCGGAATTCGCGTTCGACCTTGAATATACTGTTTTCACCCCGCCCCAGCAGCAGCACCTGTTTCGGGTGGAAACCGGTCATTTGCCGCACAATTTCACTGCCAATCGAGCCGCCGGCACCGGTCACCAGTACCGTTCGCTCATAAAGATACTGTGAAATGGGTGCCACATCCAGCTTCACCTGCTCGCGGCGCAGCAGGTCAGACAGATCCACCCTGCGCAGCTGGGCGATGTTGAAACCGCCGCTGAGCAGCTCATAAAGTCCGGGCATGATCTGCGACTCGACACCGGCCTCCTGGGCCAGGGTAACCACCTTGCGGATCACCTCACCCGGAGCGGTCGGCATGGCTATGATCACCTTGTCCACATTATGACTCCGGGCCACTTTTTTCAGATCGTCCAGGGGTCCGAATATCTGATGCCCCAGATACCACTGCTTCTGCTTGGTGGCGTTGTCATCCAGGAAGCCAACGATCTCCAGGTAGGACTCGGGCCGCCGGCTGACCTCGCGGGCGAGCATGGTTCCGGCCTCGCCTGCCCCGGCCACCAGCACGCGGTCCACCTTGCGGGATGACTTGCGCACGTTTCGCCGCCGTATGCTCTCGTTCTGTAAGCGGGTCACCAGCCGCGCGAAGCTGAGCAGCAGTATGGTTATTGCACCTTCAATAAACGGGACGCTCCGCGGTACATATACCGTATCCTGCGCAATCACCATAATGATAAAAAAGGCCACAACTGCCACTCCGACTCCCTGTACGAGACGCAGCAGGTCCCAGATGCCCGTTTTGCTCCACGCCTGACGGTGAAAACCGAGTAGATAGAGGATGGCCGCCTTGAGCGGCAGCACCATGAGCGTAACATAGAGGATGTCATCAGTATATTGAAAAATCTGTGTTTCGATGCGCAGATAATACGCAAGCGGGAGCGCCAATCCCCATAATCCCAGGTCAATTGCAAATTTCAGTATTTGTCGCTGCATACGCGTACGTCCGTTTTCTTGATGTTCCGCTGCTGTAATGGCACCTGTCTCTGCTGATTATAACCCTTTTTTGGATACCCGCTTGTGATGGTTATGTCGTATGATACCGTTCTTGGCAAGCACTGAAATTATGGCAAATTCGGTTAGAATACAAGTACCATGACGCAGGTCTGTTGTCTGCAAACGAAAGTCAACAAGGCATTTGCAAAGTGGATGGCAGAGGTTCAGGCATCAAATCAGACGCTGACAGGCTCAAATACGGTCTCTTTTATGCAGTCGGCGATGCGTTCCCGATCCTGGCCGGAGAGGTTCGATCCGGAGGGCAGGCACAGCCCCTGTTCGAACAGCTTGCAGGAGATGCCGTTGCCATAGTACCGGGCTGCCTTGTAGACCGGCTGCTGGTGCATGGGCTTCCATACCGGCCGCGACTCAATATTTTCTGCGGCCAGGCTCAGCCGGAGGTGTTCCCGGGTGAATCCGGTAATTTCGGGATCGATCAGGACGGTAGTGAGCCAGCGGTTGGAGAAGAATCCTTCGGGTTCGGGCTGAAACGTGATACCCTCCACACTTCCAAGCAGTCCGCGGTAGAACTGGTAATTGGCGCGGCGCTGCCGGATGCGTTCTTCAATTACGCGCATCTGTCCGCGCCCGATGCCGGCCACGATGTTGCTCATGCGGTAGTTGTAACCGATCTCGGTGTGCTGGTAGTGCGGGGCCGGTTCGCGAGCCTGTGTGGCCAGGTAACGCGACTTGCGGATTATGTACTCGTCGTCGGAGAGCAGTGCACCCCCGCCGGAGGTTGTGATGATCTTGTTGCCATTGAACGACAGCACACCCAGGTGCCCGAATGTGCCGCACTGCTTCCCGAGAATGTGCGATCCCATCGCTTCGGCGGCGTCTTCAAGCACGGGGATGCAGTAGCGCCGGGCGATATCCATGATCCGCTCCATGTTGGCGGGCATGCCGTACAGATGCACCGGCAGGATGGCCTTGACCCGCTTGCCTTTCGAAAGTTGATCCCTTACAGCTTCTTCCAGTGCATCCGGACACATGTTCCAGGTGTCTTCCTCACTGTCTACAAAGACGGGTTCAGCACCGAGGTAGGTGATGGGATTGGCCGAGGCGCTAAATGTGAACGACTGGCAAATGACAACATCGCCGGGCTGCACATCCAGAAGAATCAGACCCAGGTGGATGGCGGCCGTGCCGGAAGCAAGTACCGAGACATAGGGGGAGCCTGTAAAGGTTGCGATATCAGCCTCAAATCCATCCACATTTTCCCCTACCGGGGCGACAAAATTATTGGAGAACGCATCGTGAATAAATGACAATTCCTCTCCTCCCATATGCGGAGATGACAACCAGATACGCCCGTTGTTATGGTAGTTCAAAACCTTAGCCGTTTGATTTTAAATAATTTAGCAGGACAATACCTATTCCTCTGATATGATAATTGTGCTCAATATATTAAAATTTTTTAATATTCAAACAACTTTTTATACCCATGTACCTGATACACTTGACATTGCCGTCTGCCGGGCAGCCCGTCTGCACACCTCTTCAGCTATCTGCACTGCCTCTTGTCCCAGATATAGCCTGCATACTCTTTGATCGCTCTTTCAAGTCCTTCGATATTATCCAGAGCGGGAAGCCAGTCGTCGAAGCTGAAGGATTCGACAGGATTTTGCTTGCGGACGAAGGAGGTGGGAGCTGCTACCGGAAGTGCGCCCTGCTGTTCGAAGAGCATCATGGCGCGCCGCATGTGGGTGGCTGATGTGGCGATGACGACCCGGGTGCCGGTGCCGTGGTCGCGAACAAAAGCGCGTGCCTCCTCGCAGGTATTGGTGGGATCGGTCTGGATGTGGATGCTGTCAGGATCCACCCCCAGGGCGACAGCCGCATCCCGCATCGCTTCAGCCTGGGTGTAGTTGCTGTATTTACCCGATGCGGAGGTGACCAGCCGGCTTCCGGGCAGCTGCCGGTGCACACGGATCCCTTCCACCAGGCGCATGGTCGCCGTTTCGGAGAGCATCTGACCGGGTTTCAGGCGTGGATCGGGGGTATAGCTGGCTCCCAGCACTATCACATATACAGGATCACCGGGTTCGTCCAGGGCTCGAAGTTCTTCCAGTGCCTCCCCTCTCAGAACCTCATATCGATTCTGGAGGCTGTCCACCAACGCGCCGGAGAGAAAGGGGTTGGCGTATAAAAACCAGAGGACGAACAGCAGTGCGAAGGCCTGAAGCGCTCTGCGCTGCCAACCTGCCATCAGCAGTCCGGCAGCAATCAGCAGCAGGATCACCAGCTGCGCCGTGGGCTGGATCAACTCGAAAACAAGTCGCGCAATCGCTTCAAACATATCGCAGGTATTCTTTTGAACGTGTGCGAGATGGCCGTCACTTTTCCGGTGAATGCATCCGACATCACTTATTTCGTTTTTTACGCCTGAGCAGGCCTGTCCTTTTCAGAATCTTTTTGACCAGCTTTCGCAACCGCCTGCGCCGGGTCCTTACCGGGTAGACCGGCTCGCTCAGAGCATCTTTCCAAAGCTGTCTGATCGCCGTCAGGTACATTTTGTTGCTCAGGACCTTGCGGTGTCTTACGTCCACACTCAGGGCGATATCCAGCAGCTCCCGGTTATTGTATGGAATAAATACCTCCTGCGCAATGTCCCATTCGAGATGATTGCGCATCATCCATCCTCCCATTTCATGTTCCCAGTAAAACAGGTCCAGCAGCCGGTAACCGTTGCGGTCTGCGGGGCTGCGCACACCTTCAAACCAGCGGGCAAGCACCTCTTCAAAGAACGGAATACCATCCCACCCCTTGATCATTCTTATGAAGTGGCGATGTGAGATGATCAGGGGATGGGGTTTGTATTTGTAATAGTAGCCGCGCGCGATTTCCAGACCGTCGCCTTTAACAGCCAGGCGATCCTGCGGGAAGTGCCGATGGAGCGCGCCGGCGGTGGGTCCCCAATGCGGAATATGCGGAATGTCGGTATTGGAATAACTGGCCTTTTCAATGTCCGGATCCATGGGTTCGCGACAGTCGATAATACGATGTTCCATTCCCAGGCAAGAAACCAGACTGGAGGGGATGCGAACGTCGGCAGATTCCGGCGTCAGTTTGTGATTGACAAGTGTGTATGCCATGACCCGGTCGGTGATATTCCTGCAGGCAGCCAGGAGGATCCGCGAGTCGAGTCCGGCCGACAGCGACAGGGCCAGTTTCTGCCGGCTTGCGGCCGCCTTCATGATCCGGTCGAGGTGCTCTGTGAAGGCTCTGACGCCATCCTTTAACGACCGGCTTGCAAGGCTGATACGGGGAAAATAGCGTATCTGCCGGTCAGGAGCTGTACTGTCAGTGGATTCCGGCAGCGCCTCGTCCGGCGAATACGGCGGCTTATCTCGCAGCGAATCCGTTGACTCATCTCTCAGTGCGTCCGGCGATTCATCCGGCAGCGCTCCCGTCGGCCCGAGCTGCGACTCCAGAAAGTGGTTGGGCACAAGGTGATTCACCCGCTTGTAGAGTGACGCACCGGCCGGAATGTAGTGACCACCCTTGATCCTGATATACTCCGAGCCAAAGTACTGGTCATAATTTTCGGATTTCTCCAGCGGTATCGCCTCGCCCAGTAACAGTGGTTGCGATGCGGCGTATAACTCTCCTTCGTGACGGGTGTAGAATACCGACCTGAGTCCAAAAGCATCATGAAAAATCAGCAGGCGCTGTTGTTCTCGTATAAAAAGCACGAAGCGTCCGCTGAGGCTGTACAATCGGGCTGAAATTTTTTCCGGAGTGGCCAGTTTCGCGAATTGGCGAGCGATATGAGCGTTATCGGAATCGGGTTGATGGGGATCGATTACGTATCCGACGAGGATGACCGTTCTTGCGCCTGTGCCGGCGCCCCCGGATTTTTTATCCTGTCCGTCATCTGCCCGCACCCAGGGACAGTCACCATGGATGTACAGCGTATGGGAGCCGAACCGGGTGGACGGCCAGCCGGTCAGGCGCTCGCAGGGGGTTGCGGACAGCAAATACTGCCTGCGATAGAGGATTTTTTGCATTTGCGTAATATCGTCTATTATAAGCTTGACGCAAAAATATTCCAGCGTCCGGTATGATATGATGGCAATTACATATTATTTCCGGTTCGAATGTTTTCCTGTGCGCAATATTTTCGGTAGTGCAATTTTTCGGTAGTATTCGGTAGTGCAATATCTTTCGGCGATAAAATGGCACATCCTGCCAATCTAATCAAGTGGCAGCCGGAAGATACGGGTCACCACGCCATGCTCACACCGGCTTCGAATCCGAAGAGCGGACGGTCGTGAAACGCTCCGGCGTCGAAGGCGGCGGACAGGATGAGATGCATCCCCGGTCCGGGTCTGGGCGGGGTTCCTCCGAATACGGGCGGATCGGCCGATGAAGTCCGGATCGGGTTGCCGGTTCGTTCCCCTTGTGCGGGTTCATATCCGGCTCGCTGCGCGCCTGTTTGTGCGGAACGGCGGCCGGCATCATCAAATGGCCGGAATGATGACAGAACAGGAATGGAGAGCTGCAGCAGGAACGAATAGCGGTCGCGGCGCAGCGTGTGATACGGCACATACTCTTCGCGCTCCCAGACCGGCTTCTCGGCCGAACCGCCGCAGCTTCCACCTGAGGTCTGGTCGCGGCAGATCCCGTAATTGCGCGAGTAGATGGCCAACATCTCCCATAAAATGGTTTCTGTGAGCCGGCCGGCCATTCCCAGGTGATGACCCAGGATCATATTATTCACCAGCAGCTGTTCCTCGGTGCCTGCCTTAGACGGATCGATGAGGATCAGCGGCGTGCCGAGCGTCTGTCCGTGATGCACCCAGCCGTCGCGCCAGACCCGGTGCGTATAGAAACGGGCGCGACCGATGGCCTTGTAACCACCGCCATCCTGCCATTTGGTGTTGATATGCTCGTAGGTCAGGTAGCTCACGAGTCGCCGCGGACGCTGCGGATCATGTAGATCCAGCCAGACACCCCAGACCCCGTCCCATGGACTGCGCAGGTTCATCGCCGTACCGTCCTCGATGTAAAACAGCCGCCAGGCGCCTGCGGTCCAGTTCGGCGCCCGGTACTCCGCACCGAAATCGTATCCACCCAACCCGTTGCCTTTCGGGGTGATATTGCCGGAGGCGGCATCATCGGGCAGGGCCAGCACATCGCTCATGTATGCCCAAAACGAGGTGTGAAGCCGGCCGTTTTCGGGATGCGTGCCGCCCCACATCAGATGGTGCGCGATGCCGGCATACAGATGCAGCTCCCGTACCGGCTGCGCTTTCAGGTAAAGGTATTTCTGGTGCACCCGGGCCCGGTCGACAAACCGGTCGTCGGTGAGCAGCGCCTCTGACCAGCGCACCTTGAACGAAATCGCTCCACCGGTGAGCGGTACAGGCAGGAACTCCGGTGTGGACACTCGCAGTTTATACGGTTGCAGCGCATTGCGGCTCATCAGTATGGAGCCGGTGGTAAGGTAGCCTGAGTTGAGTCCGACCGTGTCGTAAAACCGGCCCGCACTCAGCTGCCAGCCCCGGGTGCGCAGATGGGCATAGAGTTCGGTGAAGGTGAACATATTATCATGGTCGGATATGCGGGCGTCGATCCGGAGACCGGTGTCAAAGTCCCATGCATCCGAATCACGAAGAAAGGCCGTGTGGTATTCGCCGAAGAGCAAGGTGTTGTTGCGCGAATAGAGTGGAATGCGGCCATCCCGGTTGGCATGCAGCCAGAACGGTGTTTCCGGGGTGCCGAGCGTATGGGAGATACCGATCCGTGAAAAATCCGGCGATGACAGGTTGGCAGCCTGAGATGATGCTGCAAAAGTGACGTTGAACGATGCCGGTGCTGCCAAACTTGCCAGGAAAAGTATGGCAGGAATCGTATTTGGAAACAGCATTTTTAAAACTGGCAAGTGTTTCATAAATGGAAATTAGATGTTTTCTGTAACCATCACAAACCCGGCGTATCATAAAAACCATAACTTCTATGCCGGAAATTGCAGATTTGCACCGAAGCATCTCCCGGGGGCATGAATAGAAGACAATTTACCGGTCCCCGGTTGCACGCCTGAAAGTGAATCCGCGATCGATTCCGAAATGGTCGTACCGGGTGTTAAACAGCAGCAACCCCACAGCAATGCTGTAGATCATGATATTGGCGGCGGTGCCGAAATTTTGCTGCAGAATGATGCCGAACGTGAGGGTTGCCAGCAGCAGTCCCATGACGGCCAGAGCCCAGCGGGTCTTCCAGCCCAGGATAAGCAGCACTCCAATGACGGTCTCGGTGAAGACAATCACATGGGCGTAGATGATCAAGAACGTATGCGGCAGAAAGGTATCGGCAAACCCGTCGGCCATGCCGCCGGCGAAGCTCTGAAGTTCGGGAAGACGGACAATACTGCGACCAAGCATATTGACACCCAGTATAAGACGCAACAGGGCAAAGCCCATCTGGCGGTCAAGGCGGGTTTCCGATGAATCAGGCTGTGACATAAGAAAGTATATTCGGGTTGCACATAAAATGTGCTTCTGACGATAGAGAAATTTCCGGCTTTTTTCAAAAAAACAGTCGATTGTTGCAAACAATGCCGGTGCATGCGGCTAATTCAGACCCGGCAATCCCGGGCAAATGGAAACCCGAGTTCCCGGGCTTTGTCCGCTGAAAAACCGTCGCAGATTCTTTGCAGAACGTTTTTTGCCGTGACCGGACTGATGATGCCACGTCTGACCAGCGGTAGGGCATCGACCTGATCCACTCCGATCCGGCGGGGGATGTTTTCTCTGTGAGATGAATTAGCCACGGGAATGTGTTGCCGGTTCAATGAAGCCAGAACAGCTGCCCTGTTCTGCCCGCCCAGAATCAGTACACATTCGTTGTTCAGCTGTGGTCCTCTGATGCCCAACCCGGACATCTCCGTATCATAACCATGCGTTCGTATAGAGTCACGCAGAGCGTGAAGATGCCTGACTTTCCTTTCTGCGGCTCCTCGCCACTCATCAGAATTAATGCGGGGTTCAAACTGTTTTGATGCGATATACTTTTTCATACCCTTCGCCACGTAGGCGTCATCCGATTTCCATGCCTGAACGCTGAGTCT
Source organism: Balneolales bacterium (assembly GCA_007133995.1). Taxonomy (GTDB): domain Bacteria; phylum Bacteroidota; class Rhodothermia; order Balneolales; family Natronogracilivirgulaceae; genus SKNL01. The sequence goes on along the minus strand of SLLP01000116.1, from coordinate 5,203 downwards.
TTCTCCTACAGGCAGTTGCTGCAGATAGACACTCATCTGCAGGTAGAAGTGTTTGAGAAGTTCAATCGCATGAGATGCAGATCTCTCCTTGAGAACCTCCAGAAACGGGTGGTACAAATTCCCGAAGCCAAATCCAAACTCATACCGGATGTTGTGCAGTGGAATCGGTTTCGGCAGTTTCCCCTTTACGAATCTGAGCATACGCTTCGTATGTATTTTCAATAGCATAAGTCTCTTGAAATATTTACATTTTCATAGATTTCGAATTAACAACCGGAGGAACTCATGGGGGTTCATCCGATATAATACCCTGGACACGGCGGTATGATAAAAAAAAAGTGCTTTGTCTTCCTGATAATTATGAAACTCTAATGATTCCGCGTTATAATCACCAGTTTGGAGTGATATCGGGATTCATAATCTCAGTGAAAAGAAATACATAACCTGGAAGAGATTGACCACCTGTTTGCTGTACATTTCCCGGTTGCTGGCGATCTCCTCCGCCGGCATGGTGAGCAGGCGGCCGGCGCTGTCCCCTCCTCCCGGCATACACGGACCCAGGAGTCCCATTCAGGTGTCTTATAGACCGTCTTCCAGCTGGTCCAGGGACCCTGGTGGACAACCTGCGCTCCGGGTTTTCTCCATTTCTTCCGGTATCTCCAGATGGCCGCAGCCATCGCCTGAATCCGGTTCAACCGGCGACCGAAATAGGGGAAGTATCCATCATGATGCATCAGCCACCAGCTTCTTTTCAGATACGGACGAAACGCCAGATAGTGCAACCCGTATTGATGTTTCCATTCGGTGGGAATTTCGGCAGACATTTTCACTACGGTGCTGCCGAGAAAAAGCTCATAAGAGCGAAAGAGCCTCCGGTTAACGGCCAGATTGGGCAAGGCTATTCTGACGGAGGCCGGCCAGAGACGGGCCCACTCCTGCGCACTTTCGCCGCGCATGCGCCGGACCAACTCCAGATGCGTCTTACGCCGCACGGCTACCTGATCCTGGATATCGACTGGAATAAAGCTCCTGATATCCATCCCTTGATCACTCATCATTGGCGAGCCGTCTCTGGATTGATACGGTGAAAATCCTTTTTCCAGCCTTGCGCCGGTGTAGTGACTTTTCAGAAGAACATCCGCCGAATAGCCGCCGAAAACGGCCGGGTATCGGGCCAGTTCGCATTCCCTGTTGAAAACAAGGCTATGTGCGTGGATGTGCTGCCGGCCGCTGCCGATCAGGTCACTGGCCTCGGGCAGGATATCCAGATAATGTGTTTTGCTGCGGTACTTCGGCAAAAAGTTGAGTCCGTAACACCGGGCCGCCCTGGCGGCAATCCTTCCCTCCCGGTTCATCCTGTCAAGGAAAACGAAGCCGTCGCGCTTGAGTCCGGCGGGCAGCATACCGGCCACGACCCGCGAATCCGTGCCGCCGCTGATGAACTGGGCCACTTCATCCATTCCTTCCGTAATGCGGGCGACATCACGGGCCACCCCCTGCCGCAGAACCCTGGCAGCTTCGCGGATATCGGCATACCGGTTTGACTGTTCCGGCAGCCAGTAGATCTCTTCTCCGCTTTGCCGTGCCGCCCCATCGGCGATCTCGTACCGGTGACTTGCGGCCGGATGCAGTTGCCGAACCTGCTCGTAGAATGTGTACGGCCAGGTTACCGCGTGGTTCATCAGAAAATCCGCAATGGAAACCGTGTCGGTGGTTACTGTTCTGATGGTTGGAGCTTGGTTCTCAACTGCTTTGGTGGATGGGGTTCCGGTGGATGTGGCTTCATTGGATGCGGCTCTGTAACTCACGTTATCGGCGTACAGTATTCCGGTGGAAGAGGTTCCTGGGGATTTGGTTCTGCCGCCGGTCGACATCCCCGCCACTTCCGCAACAACATCGGGATGGGTCCCCAGCACCAGCCGTCCGTTTTCCAGAAAGTGGTACACCGGAATGAACAGCATCAGATCCGTGATGCAGGTGGCGGTTATAGCGTGCTTTTCTATTGAGAAGACAACAAACGGTCCGCTCAGGTCTTCGTCCCATTGCATGTTGCCGGACAACCATCGCGCCAGCACATGCCTCGTTCCGGCAACGGGATCATCACCCGTCAGGTGGGCATTATCGGCAAACAGCAGCACAGGTCCGCCGATGATCACAAACAGGTGCGAATCAGTCTCCAGGGGCTGGAACCCGTTGTACCGTGACCGGCTCACGCCAAGCGAACCCCATACGCCGTGGTATTCCGTTACCTCGGGCGCTTCCACCCGGTACATCTTCTGAAGGATACCGGAAATTTCGCCCGGCCTGCGGCGGTCACTGGTAAAAAGGAAATCACTCATTCTTTTATGTTTACACAATTAAGGGCAAAATACAATTTCATCAGGATTTTCTAATGCCTGTATCCGGGTATTCACGGGCCGGGCGAACCGGTCAGCCGCACCCGGTGCGGTATAATTCTCCGGGAAGCTTTTCGATGAAGTTTTAATAAATCAAACCTCACCACCCGTCATTCTTTTAATCTCATCGGTGCTCCACCATGGACCGACAAGCGCCTCCATGGGCCAGTAACCCGGGTACTTCCCGTTCCACTCGATCAATCGCGGATTGTTATCGCCGTCGATGAACACGTCCCAACCGATCAGGCGCAGGTACGGATATTTATAGTGGCTGCGGATGCACCTCTCTTTTGCCTGGTCCAGCGTCGTGATCCGGAGGTCATGGTACGCATAACCGGTATCGGGATGCACCTTTTCCGGTTCAAGTGTAATCCCGGAATGGGCATGCTTCCCGGCCCTGCCTTCTTCATCAAAAAACAGCACCTGACCCCCGGTCTTGAAATTATCCGTCCTGCTGCCACCAGCTCCGATCCTCATCACCACATTTTTGACTTTCACGGTAGAGTCGAAATCCAGAAATGTCGTAATCCTGATGGTATTTATGGACCGGGGATAGACCGCCGCAATATCAGAATGCTGCCTGAAGGCCTTCTGGATGATGATGTCGTATTTCTGCGACAGAATTTCCGGTTCCACCCTGGTGGATTCCACAAAAATGATATCCCTGCCCCATCTGCCGCTGTCTTTCTTGATGACAACCTCCCCGTCTGTGGCTCGGATCTTTTCCAGAGCCGTGCTCTCGTCCAGTATGTTCAGGTCCATGTCAAACAGCGTGTTGTTTGTTTTGAAGACGATATATGGGATCGAGAAATCTCCATAAAGCCTTGAGTCAAATGATTTTGTGAAACTCAGGAAGCTGGCGTGGACCGGATTTATTTTTTTTATCAGGTGGAAGCGGTAGAAGTCGCAGGGCACCCAGCCTTCATGGAAAGCACCGCGTATCTCGGTGAAACACACCAGCCATGGCCAGTAGGCACTGCTTCCGAAATGTTCTCGGGCATACTCACGGATCCGCTTCAACAGCGTGCGGTCCACCACTTTTCGCTTCCTTTTCTCCCTGACCAGCCGGGTGATCCGTTTCGCCTCTTTTCGCATCTGGGTCTTTTTGGCCCGGACCGTGAGCGGATTGCAGACTTTCTCCAGATACGCATTCAATGGTGCATCCTGGATTTTTTTTAAAGCCCGAAATGGGTTCATGATTTCAATCCTCCTGATTTTCGAACCTTTCGCCACCAGTCAACGATCATGAAGAAGCGGCCCCGGGTTCTCCTGTTTAAAAAAACCGTTTCTTGAGTTTTGCCAGCCGCCAGCGCACCGCATGCACCAGATGCGCCGTTTTTGTCTTGAAGACGCTTTTTTTCCGGATGATGCGGAACCCCATGATAACCGGCCCTTCGTACATGGCAGCGGCAACCTGCTCCACGCTTGCCTTGTCCGGACCTGTCTTGCACCCGTACTCGAAGGTCTGCACCGGTTCCTGCCCGCCGGCAGCCACTATACGCACCCTTCCGTCAGGCAGGTTTTCCACATAGCCTGACAGCCCCAACTCGCGGGCCTGCTTCTTCGCCCATGCGCGGAACCCCACATTCTGCACCCGCCCCGACAAGGTAATTTCTCTCCTGATCCATTTGCCGTCTGGCGGTGGCGAAAGTGTTACCGCGGTCTCCGGATCGCTGTCCAGGGTTTTCTTCAGCCTGTCCAGGTCGTAGAAGACCGTCCGGTTCTTGTCCCGGCTACTGATGCTCTCAGGAAAATAGTGGTCGATCAGGGCGGATGAGATATCCCGCGGCTCGCCGATGACCGGATAGAGATGCCCGCCGAACTCGGCCATTGAGTTGATCTCGATGACCACCCCGGTACTGTCCGGTTTGGCCTCGTCATACAGCACATCCACGCCGGCATGATTCAGGCCTGGAATGGCTTTTACGGCCCGTATGGCTGTTTCTCCGACATTTTTGGGCAGTCTTTCGGTAACGTCTTCCGAGTCTCCACCTGTTGTTACATTGCCTCTGACCCGCAAAAACAGGGTCTCTCCCTGCTTCAACACGCTTCCGAGACTTTTCCCGGTACTGCGGATATTTTCCAGCAGATCCTGGTCCACCTTGATCAGCTTCAGCTCCAGATGCGGATTTTTCATCCGCCCGGCGTTTTTGCTCTTTATCAGTTTCCTGACCGGATCCCGGCCGTTGCCGGTCACATGCGCAGGCACACGCTTCAGAGCGCCCTCCACCCTGTCCCCGATGACAAATACCCGGTAGTCGTTTCCTTCGATTCGCTCCTCGAGCATCACATCCGGGTAGTTCATGTCGCGACGCACCGTGACCAGCAGCTTTCTCAGTGTGGCCGCATCGGGAATGTTGGAAAAGACGCCTTTGCCCTTGAAGCCGTTGGTAGGCTTGAGTACTACCGGATAGCCAAGCTCATTCGCATAGCCGAAGATAACCTCGTCGCCGATTTCCGGCCGGAACCGTCTCCCCCGGGCCACCGGCACCCCCGCTTCAGCTAGATACTGCTTCGCCTCGTCCTTGGTTTCGCAGATTTCGTGTGTCCGGAACCCCAACTCCGGATCAAGAACCATGGATTTGCAGAAAATGCGGGAGTTCTCCTGTGAGCTTACGGTGAAATTCTTGATGTCCCGGGAGAATGAGATCTCCAGCCCTCTCCTCCAGGCTTCAAGCGAGATCAGGAAGAATGGAGAGGTTTTGTACTTGTTGTATGCGTATGAGGGAAAGTTGGTATGTTGCATGATTTGAAAATGATGATCACAGCCATCTTCAATGATCCCGCAGGCCATGAATTTCTGTCAT
>SLLP01000169.1 GCA_007133995.1 Balneolales bacterium | reverse complement strand
TCGAGTTTTTTCGAGCACTGCCTGGATAATTTCATACCTTCCTCATAGAGTTCTATGGCTTTGTCCAAGGGAACATCATCAGTCTCAAGCTCTTTGAGGACCTCTGACAATCTCTGTAAAGCCTGTTCAAATTCAAATCGTTCCTTATCAGTTTTATTTTTCATGGAAACGCACCGGGTAGTTATTTTCAATCAAGTAAAATAATCAAAAAACCGGTTTATTTAAGTTTAAGTGGTGTCATGCGGTAAATGCAATAAAACCAAGTGTAATCAGCAGCGGTTTTATTGCATAGCAGCTTTGCTCCAACGAGAACGTGCAGTTGACTTGTGTTTTTGTTATTATGAAAGGTTCAGGGCGTAACCGATTGTATTACGTGAATGTCCACTTTTTTAACATAGCAACGACATTTTGCTGCATCAACACATTATTCACTTTATACGCGACTGGAAGAAAACAGGGGCGGTAATGCCCAGTTCCAGATATCTGGCAAGAGATGCCGTGCGACTGGTGGTTGGGCAGCTGGTGCAAAAACAGCGCGAGCCTCTTTCGGTTCTCGAACTTGGGCCAGGCACAGGCATATTCACCGAGCGCATACTGCCGAATTTAAGAAAAGGGGATCATTTTGATGTTGTTGAGTTGAATAGCTACTTTTATAAGATTTTGCACAGGAGATTCCGGTTTAATGGAGAGGTTCAGCTTCACCACAATGATTTTTTGAAATTCCAGCCTGACCGAAAATACGATTTTGTGCTATCAAGCCTCCCTTACGAGCAAATACCGACTTTGGTGACCCGTAAGATGTGGGAGCGCAAACTCTCGTTTTGCAAACCCGGATCCTTTATCATTTACTACAAGTATGTAAACTTTAACCATTTTCGAAGCCGTTTTGAGAAGCAGCTTGTGAGGGACTATTGCCATGATGAAAAAATTGTATTTTTGAACATGCCTCCTGCGCGGCTTTTTACGCTGAAAATAAACGATCCGGAGAAGTGCGGGGCTTTATTCAGGGAACATATTCCGGGATCATCATCCGTGGCAGATCCAGGGAAACGTCGCAACGGAGTGCCATCAAGAGCAACGGTACCAGCAGGCCTGAAATCTGAAACGAAAAAAGAGAGATCACCGGGAAAAACAAATCTAAAAAAGATAAAATCCCGAACATAAAAAGCCGGTCTGATTATGCAGAGCAAGTGAAGCAACCAAATTATCACAGAGATAAAAACGATAAATAGTGCGACTGATATCTATGGCAACAGTGTGGCGATCTCGTGATGTGACAAATAACGTAACGGTTGTGGCAAAATAGAACCAGACCAACCGGCAGTAAATTATGCTCAGAAGTCGGCAAATATTTCATCGGAGTTTTCCCGGATCCATGTTTTAGCTTCTTTGATACCCGGATAGTAATTTTTAACTGTCGCCCAGAAAGCCCGGCTGTGATTGAAATGGCGCAGGTGGCAGAGCTCATGTATGATGATGTAATCGATAATGAACGCCGGACATTTAACAAGGCGCCAGTTCAGTGAAATGGTTCCTCTTGAGGAGCAGCTCCCCCATTTTGTGCGCTGATTGCGTATGGACAACCTTGAGGGTCGGAATGGAAGCCGTTCCGACCAATAGAGGTAGCGTTTTTGAAGCTCCCGCCTGGCAAGAGTCCTGTAAAATGAACTCACAAGGTTCGAGCCGGGAACCGGAGCGTGATGATCCGGTTGCGTCAGTGGATTGAAACGGTAGACAATGGCATGATCATGTTCAACCAGGCACGGTTTACATAAGCCCGGGACAGGAAAGTCAGAAATTGGCTTTCGAACACCACGAAGTAATAGAGTGCCATGCGCCTGTTTTCTGAACGATTCAAGTCTTTCCATCCGGTCCTGCTGCCGCCGAAAGGATTTCTCGATCCAATCCTGTTTTTCCTTAATAAACCGGAGCAATCGGTTTCGGGAGACGGAAGACGGACCGGAAACAACAATGGCCTGACTTTTGATCCGTATGCGCATGGTTCGTTGCCGCTTGCGCTGAACAACAGTGACCGGTGGAAGACCTGCATCCCAACCGGAGGCACAATCCAGGTTTATGGTATACCTAATGTCCATTTATTAAAGACGATGTGTCCGGAGAGCATTTTTGGAACGCTTTGCATAGGGATGGTCTGTGTCGGGTGTTGCCGCCCTTCTGAAATAAAACCGTGCCATATCCCGCTTCCCTTCGCGTACGCTGATCTGCCCGAGATAGTACAGTGAGGTGATGAGGTTGCTGCGCTCTGCAAACGGGGTCAGTTGTTCCGCATATTCAAGAGCATGCAGAAAATCGGATTTTGCAGAGGAGTAATCAAACTGATAATGATAGCGGATCTGTCCCCGGATCGTAAGCAAATCCTCTCGCATGGTCAGCGTTTCGTGCGTACCAGGCTTAAAAGGGTGATCAAGGCTTTCAGAAATAGCCGTCAGGACATCATGCATTCGGTCAAGTTCAAATAATGAACGAATGTACAGCCTGCGAAAATAACTGTTGTTTGGATAGCGATTATACAGATCAAGCAAATATCCCAAAGCCAGGTCGGGCTCCTTTTCAAAATGGAGATAAATATGTCCCAGAAAATAAGTAGCCTCCGGTTCCACGAATATGCTGCTGTCGGCCGCCTCTTTTAGCCGTGACAATCCATCCTGTCGGTCACCCGCCGGCAGCATCCACCTTAGCGGCCTTGCAAGGGTGTATTCGTCTACTAAAAAAGAGGAAAAATAGCGGTACATACCGATACCAAACTTCAGATCCGGCAGATGGGAATGTGACTCCTCTATTTTGGAGAAGTCACGAAGGGCGCGCCTGGCATTGCGAAAGCTGCGGTACCAGCGATACCGGTTAGAGTAGTAGCGAGCAATTTGACCGTAAATGACAGATCGAATCACCAGCGCATCAAGGTGATCCGGATTTTCATTCAGCAGATTGTCACAGTATTGTACAACCTGTTCTGCAGCAGTTAAAAAGCTGTCATCATATGAAGTGTTTTCGAGATCAATCAGAATGGGCCACCAGGCATCTATGGCGTCCCATAATGGCCAAATGGGATGATTTGGATGCGCCTGTTTCCATTTAGACAGGTGATCGAGTGATGCTTCGAATTCGCGATTGTATAGCAGTTCAATAGCTTCGCGTGTATCCTGGATGAAGTCGTCATTTAGCAGCAGTGATGGAGGGGTTGGTGATGTGGATTTCAGTCCGGTTGCCGATGCCAATGGCGAGACGGCGGTAATTCCATAGAAAAAACAGGCTGAGATCAAGACCAGGGCTAATATTTTAAGGCTGAAAGAGCGCATAAAAGACATTGGCTATCAGCTTCGGTCCAGATGATCCATGGGCAGCAGCCGGACCATCTTGCGCAGTTCGTTGATTTCGGTTTTCCGCAGGTTTCGCCAGCGGCCAACACGAATTCCTTTTTTCTGCAAGGGTCCGTATGCAACGCGATCCAGACTGAGCACATCCACCCCCAGGGCTTCCAGCATGCGGCGAACCACCCGGTTTCTGCCCTCATGCATACTGAGCGTAACCACATTCAGGTACACGGGGTGCCGGGTAACACGATAGGCTTTGGCCGGCCCATCCTCCAGCGGAATACCGGTGCGCAGCTGTGTCAGTTCTTCGTCGGTGAGCATCCGGCTGGTTTCAACATCATATACTTTCCG
>SLLP01000231.1 GCA_007133995.1 Balneolales bacterium | reverse complement strand
CGAAACGGTGCGTTATTTCCCGCTGGGTGTCATCCATGGTCTTGTGGACGAACTCCCTGACCTGCGACACCAGTTCAACCCGGTGCTCCTCTTCGTCCCGGATGCCATCATAGCGAACCGAGAACTCCCGGTCGAAAATCTGCAGGATCGTCTTTCTGATAATCCGTGCGCACTCTTCCAGCACCTTCTCCCGCTGCATTTTCAGCGCCCCGATCACCTTGTTCAGCGGCTCCTCCCATTCATCAATCAGATGGCTGAATGCTCCAAGGATGCGAAGTTTTTCATCAAATGTTGTCTCATGCGGATTGAACACCTTGATGTTGTTGAAGTAATCGGTGAGACCGCTGCGCCACGACTCCAGGTGACGGTCACCGTCGATGGGATTCAAAATAGCGATTCGCGGGAGCCTGGTGAACTTGATGAGTTCAACCTCCCACAGATACTCCGACTTACGGAATGGTTTTGAGCAGTCTGCAACATAGACAATGCCGGCATACCCTGCAACCGGTTTGAAAATTTCCAGTTCATAGGCAAAATCCGGATGTCCGGCATAGGTTTCCAGAAACCTGCGAATCAATTCGATTGGATGGTCCGATTCACAGATACCCCACTCCGTCAGGATTTCATGCATCTCGGCTGCATTTTCGAAACCGGGCGTATCCCACAGAGTAAAACAGGTTTCCCAGTCGATTTTCCCGTCAATTGCTCTTTCAATCTTGAAGGGATATGATTTGGCCGATGTGGTTGTCCGCGCCTGTTCTCTGACCACCACCGATTCATCGTTGGTCATCGCCTTGATGAACGTACTCTTTCCCTTGTTCGGTGCTCCGGTGACAACAAATACAGGATGATTCATGTAACACCAGTTAAGCGATTACTGTCAATGATATTGTGCGCATCCAGATAAACGCGTTTTCTGCCGTATGCTTCGTTGATTTGGTCTATACGGGTCCGCCAGTTTACCTCATTGGCCTTGCGGTTCCGGGTACTGTCCTCAATGACCGGCATAATGATGACACGTGACTGCGAGCTCTCGACAAGAAGAAGATGCAGCTTTTTCTCCAGGCGGATCGTGGGCGATTCCTCAAAGGGGATCAGTACCAGAATGTCGCAATTACCGCTTTGCAGTGATAATCGGGCACACTCCATCAGGATATTACTGTCCTCCCCGGAAGAGTTAAACCCTCCGATATGACGGGCGAAGATCACCTTGCGGTTCAGCACATTTTGGATGCCGGACGTATCTGTTTCACCCAGTCCCCAGAAGAGCACCACACAGTTATCCGAAGATTTGACCGGTTTTTCTGACAATATCCCGGTTCGTACATCCGAATTGTTTTCGTCATTGCCCTTCGTGGTAACCAGCAACTCTTCCATGAAACCGATGATCCGGCTTCCGGAGTCTGAAGCAAGGATGGCCTGGTCAGTGGTGCTGATGAATCGCCATCGATACCAGGCAAATCCGAGTGCTTTTGGCAAAAATCCATACACCAGTATGGTCATAAAAATGAAAGCCCACCAGCGACCGGAGGATACTGCCTGGAAATCACCGCGATCGGCTCGGTAATATCTTGTCGCTTCCACCGTATCGGAATCAACCACTGCTGATGGAACAATCCGCGCCCATGGCGTCGATATGATCCGGGTGATGGAGTAAAGCGTTTCCCCCTCAACCTCCAACGTAGAACTCCAGGAGAAAGCCAAATCTGTTGTGATGACATTAAATAGCATCCAGAGCAGGGCGCCCGTGAGGTACGCTGTTCCTGCCAGCTGCAGATTCTGTTTCAGGAAATAGCGGACGGGCTCAGAGTGAACAAGCCAGATTTCGGAGGCATTGCCTCGCATGTCGGAAAGCCCACTCTTTGTAGAATAATCCGTCTTATCCGACATTTCACCAACAGCCTTGCGGATGCGGGATCGAACCGGCCCCTCAATCCAGCGAAATATAAGGGGCAGATGCCCTGAACTGAGACTGCCGATCCATGCGTAACCAGCCGACAACAACAGCAGCAACAGCGGCAGAAACGCAAACAGGGCCAGCACCGGTAATACGTTGACGGGTGCTGTGCCATCATAATAAAACAGGTAGCCCGCTGCTCCGGCACCGGTCACAAAAGCCAGGATTCCAACTATCAGGGATATCAGACGCAGATATCCGGTCACGGTCGCGGCCGTCTCCTTGATTTGGCCCGGCATAAAAGCATGGTACCATGCTCCGATTTTATGCAGATTGGATAATGGCTCCGCTCCCGGACGCTCCCGATCCAGCCGGAACCCGAAATGCCGGTACTCCCGAATGCGCTCCTCCGGCACGGAACCGGCATCAAACAGACTTAAGCCCGTCAGCATTTCCAGCCGGGATTGTGCATTTTGCCGCGTGTCTTCCATCAAGATTAGAATCCGGGAGTCGATTGTTAGCCGTTACGGGATAATATGAATGATTGCTGATTACGTAACGGGGTTAATGGTTATGTACCAATGGTTATGTACCAATGATTATGTACCAAAAGATGCTGACTACCGTAAAATATAATCAAAATGACCACCAACCACCTTTGTAGATTGAATCATAACTTTTCGCGAAGTGATGCGTATATCGTGGATAAGTACAGGTGAGCTAACCATATTTCGACGGCATCACTTGAATTGCATTGACAGATGATTGACATATGGTTGTTTTGATATCTTGGTTATAAAGGTAATTCTTTGTTTTTTGACACATGGTTACGTTACTTCAGGCATGACAATGGATCGCGTTATGAATACAAAGGGATGGCTTCTTCTCATAATTGCAGGAGTGTTCCTGCTTTCGGGAATGATTTTAGACAGCGGTACAGACAGCTTTTTTTCCCGTGCTTTTGGTGCCGGCAAGGGTATGTCAGAGAGACCGCTCTGGCACACCGAACGCAGCGAGGTGGATGTACCTGCCTACATCAACGCCCGTACCTTTGGCGGCTCAATAACCGTGAATTCACACGATCACAATGAGATTGAAATTCGAATTTTCGTGAGAAAGAACGGAACCTGGCTGCAAGAGGGTGATGATGCCCCGGTTGAAATTGTGGTCAACGACACACCCAACGGCCTGGAGATCAATGCCGAGCCAAAACGCAGAGGAGGATTATTCCAAAGAGGGCCGTCCATTTCGGTATCATACGATATTCTGGTGCCGCCATGGACCGAGGTGCGAGCCAGTACAAGTGGCGGCAGTGTGTCGGCCTCCGATATTTTGCACAACGTTGCACTGATTACCAGCGGAGGTCCGGTGACCGTGGAACGGGTGACGGGTGAAGTGCTTGCGAGAACTTCGGGCGGCCCCATTACCGCCATTGACATTACCGGGGATTTGACAGCACGAACAAGCGGCGGCGGCATCCGGATCACCGATGCCAAAGGTTCACTGCTCGCCCGGACCAGCGGAGGCCCGATTCGGCTGGATGGTGTGTCGGGCGCCATCGAAGCGAATACAAGCGGGGGTTCGATTGATGCCCGTATTCTGCATCTGGAGGATCATCTTACGTTGAGCACCTCGGGTGGTTCCATAAAGGCTGTCATCCCTCGTGGCCAGGGTTTGGATATCCGCGCTACAGGAACGAGCGTCAGGAACCGGCTGGATGATCTGACCGGCGACATATCATCACGCAGCGTCCATGGCTCGGTGCATGGCGGCGGGATTCCTGTCGAGCTGAGGACTACAGGCGGCAGCGT
>SLLP01000077.1 GCA_007133995.1 Balneolales bacterium | reverse complement strand
TACTACATTTATGAGGATTATTGGACGTACGCGCTATGATGCAAGTACGCCGGAAAATAAAGCACGGCTCGTCGACAGCTACATACATGGAATTTTCAAATTTGAAGAACAGGGAATCCCCTTTTTCAGAGGACGATGGCTTTCTGAACTGTTGGAGAACCCTGCTATCCTGCAATACAACAACACGCTAGATCGGACTTTTGACAAGAGAGCACTGCAGGGCGACTACATCGGACGCCGGGGCATGTTCCACGAGTTTGACACCAACGATGGCGGTGATGAAGTTATGGGGGCCAACAACTATTTAAGAGATGACCTTACATATTCCAGATATGCGATCATTCAGCCGGTCTGGTATAACCTGTTTCTGCGTTATACCGGCCATTGGGATAATCTTGATGCAGATAAGAGGCAAATGATAGCCGATCGCATGAGTATTGCATTAAGTGACTTGCAACCAAAAGCATCAGGGTATTGGAGTACCAATTTTAGGGGAAGTCAATTTAAAATTTTAGTTGACCGTGAAGCCTACATTTTTGCCGAACAAATGGCGGCAAATATGGGCCATATTCGCCCGAGAATTTTTTCAGAGAATTTCGAAGAAGAATTGCATGTCGGTATCAACTGGAGAAAGTATGGAGACTGGACAAAAGAGATTGTGGACACATGGACGGGACGGCCACAGCACCGTACACACCGTATTGACGGTACCGTTTTGGGAGATATCGCTCCTGATCATGTTATCCAGTCCGATCCTCACGGGACACACATCATGGTTAGTGAATATCACATTTCCGACTTTAACATGTACGTACAAATGGTTGTGAATCAATGGGGAGAGGAACAATCCGGAACCGGTATCATCGGAAGGTTTGCAGACGAGGACAATTATATAACAATGGTATACAACAGTCCGGAGAGTGCCCTTCAAATCATCCGGGTGCGAAATGGTGATCACCATGTACTTGCCGAAACGCCCTATGAGCTAGAACCGGGTCGTATGAATTACATCAGGGGAAAATTTTCGGGTGAAAACCTTGTGCTTTATGTCAATAGTCAACGCATGGTATCTGCCGTGGATGACGCACCAATTCAGGGAGGTGTCGGACTAATCACACATGAGTCCAAGGCTCAATTCGACAATATCATGATTACAGCCGATAGTTATGGAGATCTCGGTCACCATGATATGGAATACTGGCTGGAACGCCAGATGGCAAAATAAGAAACCAGGATGATCACTCTGTAAGAATATGAATCACATTTGCGGCCACCTGTCATGGACGCTCAAACCGATGTAATACATTAAACCAATCTGAATCCAATGAATTCATTTTCAAAAGTTTTGATATTTACATTTGGGCTAATCATGCTCAGCAATCAAAATGCTTGCAGTCAACATAATTACCAATCGTCGGAAGAACAGTCCATTAAAAATCCGATGAGCGTAGCTTTCATAGAACAAAACCTGGCATCTGAGCATCCCCGGCTGATATTGACACCGGCAATTGACAGACAGCTCAGAAGGCAGATTGAAACGGATCCCCTGGTCCGTTCCTACTTCCGGGCACTGCAAGCCGACGCAGAAGAGATCATGGGAGAACCGCTGGTGGAACGAGCCTTTTCTGATACCAGAGGACACATGCTGAGTGTCTCCCGTCAAATGAAACGAAGGCTCTCCACACTGGCCATCGTGTATCGCTATTCCGGCAACCCGGAAATACTTGACCGGCTGGATAAAGAGCTCCGTCATGTGTGTAACTTTGAGGACTGGCATCCCGGTCACTGGCTGGATACGGCAGAGATGTCAATGGCTGTCTCTCTGGCGATAGATTGGGCCGGTGAATCTCTCCCCGAAGAAACGGTTGACTTGGCCTTGAAGGCACTGATTGAAAAAGGAATTAAACCGGCTTTTCATCCGGAAGAGTACGAATGGTACAATCCGGCACAGGGCGTGCGTCGGGTGAACTGGTTTATTGAGGCATCCAACAATTGGAATCAGGTTGGACATGGGGGTTTGGTCGCATCCGCGATTACTATAGCTGAAAAAGATCCGGAGCTGGCGGCTAATACACTCCGTCTCTCTTTGGATAATTTGCATCACGCACTGGAGCAATACGCTCCCGATGGCATTTATCCTGAAGGAGCTACGTATTGGGGATATGGCACCATGTATACGGCATTAACTGTTTCGTCACTGCGCAGCGCTTTTGACACCGATTTCGGGATAACGAAATTTCCCGGCCTGATGGAAAGCGCGGACTTTCGGTTGGTTGTGGTTGCACCGAGTGGCGAGTTTTTCAACTTTTCGGATGCGGGCAGTAATTTGAGAAATGACAGAGGAAGAGATGATCATACTACCGCCTGGTTCAACAGGGGACGAAGCGCGCAGGTATTGACCTGGATCGCAGCAGAAACGGGTAATTCGCTCTATTTTGATCCAACATTTTATGAATCGGCACCCGATGATATTCGAGACCGAAGTCGATTTGGAGCCGCATCACTTGTCTGGTTATCACAGGCTCAAAATCTTGAAGAAAAAAGACCCTTGCCCCTGATTTGGAAAGGGGGCGGTAAAAACCCGATTGCCGTCTTTCGGGGAGGAGACAACGATCCCGAGTACAACCCGAATGGTTTTTATCTGGGCATGAAAGGCGGGCGCGCTTCGGTCAATCATGGCCATATGGATGTGGGAAGTTTTGTTTTTGAACTGGACGGTGTGCGCTGGTCAAAGGACATGGGCTCCGGGGGCGTTCGCGGTGAGGTGCAACAAGCAGGAAAAAACTACTGGGGTATGAGTCAGGATGCCTTCCGCTGGTCCATACTGCAAATGAGTAATCGCGGACACAGCACACTCACCGTGGATGGTGCCAGGCATAATGCAGATGGCTACGCACCAATTATCGATTTTAATGATGGCAAGAGAGGTGGATTTCCAGAGGCCACTTTTGATTTGAGCGAAGTATTTGAGGGACAAGTTGCCGGCGCAAAAAGAAGATTTGTTAAAGAGAGTCCACGATCCATCGTCATTGAAGATTCATTTACCCTTCTGGATCATACCGAGCTTGTAACCTGGCAAATGATGACCACGGCAGAAGTCACTCACACCGATTATGGTGCCCTGTTGGAGCAGGATGGTAAAAAACTGAAACTCGAAATTTTCGATCCTGAGGATATTGATGTTTACATCGTATCGCTGGATCCGCCGCCCGGCAGGTTTGATAAACGTATCGAAAATCTGAAAAGGCTGGAAATCAGAGTGCCGGCTGATTTAACCAACGACCAGGATGGATACATCAAGGTTCGCTTGTCCGGTTACGATGCAGAGTAAAATTTTCCCGATAAAAAAAATAATTACAAAAATAATGATGCCATCAGATTTAGAAACAAGGAACCAGGGTGCAAAATGGCGTCTTGCATCTTTGTGTTTTACGAGTTTTTTATTGATTAGCCTGACTGCTTGTGAACAACAGGATCATGGACTGGACCGTCCGCCTGAAGAAGAGGAGGTCAGGTATTCTCCCGAGGATGGTGACCAGACCGCCGTAAATCCGCCGCCATTTGTCTGGCTGCCGGAACCCGGTGTTGATTCTTGGATTGTCCAGTATTCCCGTACCCCATCATTTGCTGCGGGGCAGACCGTCACGGTCCGGGATATCGATATGACGGTGTACATACCCACCGAAGTCATGGAGACCGGAGACTGGTATTGGC
>SLLP01000055.1 GCA_007133995.1 Balneolales bacterium | reverse complement strand
GGTGGATATCAATGTCAGGGTGCGCGAGCATGCTCTTCGGAGTGTCCGGGTTCAGGGCGGGGTCGGACTCGAGGAGATTGTTCGGCTCAGCCTGTCGTGGCAGCACCGTAATCCGTTCGGCAATGCACATAGCTTTACGGTGAGCACCCGCGCCTCCTTCCTGGAGCAGCGCGCCAATTTCGATTATTACATTCCGTATGTCTTCAACCCGAAGAGCCGTATCAATATTTCGCCATTCGGGCAGCGACTGGATGAGCGGGGCTACCTTTTGCTGCGCGGCGGGATCAACAACAGCTTCATCTACCAGGTCAGCCGCGAAGCAGCGGCAACCGCATCCTACGAGTTCACCAGAAACAGGGAGATCCTGCTGAGCTCCGATGTCACGCTGCCGGATGAGGAGCAGCGATACAACATCTCTGCCCTGAGGTTTTCAGGCTATTACAACAAGCTGGAAGTAGAGCAGTACCAGGGATGGGCGCTTCGTCCCCATGCCGAGTTTTCCGGTCTGTTCGGAACAGGCTCACTGCGCTACAACCGCTACATGCTCGATGTGCGCAGGTATTTTGATATCACCGGGGGCACCCAGCTGGCTATTCGCAACGAAGGGGGAATCATGACATTCACCGGACTTGAGACCCTGCCCTCCAACGTAAGGTTTTATACCGGCGGAACCAGTTCGGTGCGAGGATGGCAGAGGCGACAGCTGGGTCCGAAGCGTGCAATAATTGACGAAGAAGGCGAGTTTGAAGAATATGTCCCTGTCGGCGGCAAAGCCATGTATCACTTCAATCTGGAGCTTCGGCAGGAGCTGGATTGGCTGATTCGTCATTTTGGATTTGCACTTTTCCTGGATGGCGGGTCGGTTTGGGAAGAAACGGAAGATTTCAACATGAATGATCTCCAGTTTGGCGTGGGAGGTGGATTTCGCTATCAGTCGCCGATCGGACCGGTGCGCATCGACCTCGCGCGGAAAATCAATCCGACCGACGAGGATCTCAATATTTATGAAGGCGAGGATTTCGGAAACTGGTTTTCCCGCTGGGGAATACACTTCAGCATTGGACAGGCATTTTAACCGACATTTTTAGAAAACATCACAGCAAAAGCTTGGAAGAACCTGCAGAACATACAAAAAAGCGACGAATCTGGCCCTGGATTACTCTGGCGGTGATACTGGTGCTGCTGGTTGGATTGCGGCTTGCCTTGCGCTCCGATCTGCTTCTGGATTACATCCGGTCGGAGGTGGAGACTCGCGCATCCGAAATGCTCAACGGAAAATTGCGCATCGACCGCATCAGCGGAGACCTGTGGTCATATCTGGATGTTGAGGGCGTTCGCCTCTATCTGCCGGGTGGGGATGCGGGTGACGGCCAGGTCCGCCATCAACCCGGAACCGATTCCAACCCGATTGTTTTACTGGACTCCCTGCATGTCTCCTGGTCGATTGCCGACCTCATTTTCCGGCGGCCGCTTGAGATCCGGAAGCTGCATGCGCTGGGATTTGAGGCAGCGCTGGTGCAGGCGGAAGACGGCTCCTGGAATGTGATGGATCTGTTCCCGGATGACTTTTTCGCTGATGAGGATGAGCCTGATGAGGAGCCGGACGGGTTCCAGTTTGTGCTCAGTGACGTCCGGTTCACCGCGCCGGAGATTTCTGTGGATGCGCGCGAGCTGATGCCCGGCGAACCGCTGGCAATTCGCGACCTGGAGATGCAGCTTCGTCTGGGGATGAATGGCGAGGGCTTGTTTGCCGACCTGCATCAACTCGATTTGTTCCTCCATGAATCGCGGCTTGAGGCCCCCGTACAACTGAGTTCCGAAGCCTCATGGGACGGGCAGCGCATCACACTCGACCGATTGCTCATCGCAAGTGCCTGCACCTTTTTTGAGGCCTCCGGGGAGTATAATACCGGAACCACCGCGGCAAATCTGCAGGCGCTGCTCGATCCCCTATCGTGGCGCGAAGCTGATGCGTATATGGAGGAGTACCCGATCCGGCAGGACCTGAGGGTGGAGCTGCATGTCGGCGGCTCGCGGCAGGACCTGCGTACCGGTCTTACCCTGGAGGCGCCCGGACTCGACGGGCTGAGTATTGAAACCCGATGGTCTATCATGCAGGAGCCGGTGCTTACATCGCTTTCGGTCAATTCCGGCCGCATTGATGCCGCCACGCTGACCGGCAACGATACTCTGAGTGCATCCGTGGGCGGAATAGCAGTGTCGCTTGAGGGCACCATACCGCTGATGGAGTGGGATCGGATCAATATATCAGGGGATGTAGTTCTGGAGGATGCTCAGTTTGATGAGTTTTCACTGGATGCATTTGAACTCGCCCTGGCCGCTTCGCCCGGTGTGCTTCGGGCCGATATTGTCCTGCGAAAGGGGGATGAATCTGTTGTTGCTGCAGCGGAGGCTGAGCGATGGTGGGAGGAGGATCTGGAGTGGTCGTTCTCATGGCAGATGAAAGAGCTGAATCCCGGTTTCTGGGCAGGGATGGAGGAGCTTGCCGGTTCGGTTACCATGCAGGGGGAAGTCACAGGTAAGGGCTATATGCCGGGAGAAACACCATGGATTGCCGGGATTACACTTGAACGCCTGAGCGTATCGGATTACCCGGATGTTTCGGCGGATATGGAAGCCGAACTGACCGGCGAGCGACTGCAGTTTGTGAGTCCGGTCCGGTTTGACGGTGCGGAACTGGACCTCGAGGCAGAGGTGCTGTGGACTCTGGACGAACCCATTTATGAAGCCGTCGCTGAGTTTCGGAATGTTGATTTCAGCGCGATGCCCGGAATGGAGCAGCTTGCGACGGATATCAACGGATTGGTGGAGCTGAGCGGTGAGGGCTACAATCCGGAAACCATGAGTCTGGACGCATCCTTCCTGATAGCGGCCTCAACAATCAACCGTCAGCGATTTGAGGAGCTGAAGATGGATCTCAGTTTGCGTGATGGCATCGCTTATGTGGAAGATGCCCTCCTGAACAGTGCCCCGGCGGAGGCAAGCCTTACGCTCCGGCAAAACCTGTTTGATTTCTACGATTTGCAAAACCGCCTGGAATTTGAACTTGAGCTGCTTGACCTGCAGGGGTTTGCCAATCTCGCAGGAGCCGATATCCTCGAAGTGCAAGGCCGGTTCAGCGGATCTCTTCAGGCCGACATACACGGCAGCCTTGTGCTGGAATCGTCGCTGAATCTGCAGAGTATCCGGTTTGATACGATCAGGGTTGACAAGGTGGATGGATTCGCCTCGGTAACGCTCGCCGAGCAGACCGGCTTCCATGCTGATCTGGAGATTCAAAATCCATCCGTCGGACCCTATATGATACGGGATATTACTCTGGTAACCGATGGAATGCTGGGTGAGGATGCTGTCTCCGGACACTATTCCTTTGAATTCAATGTTGAAAGTGAGAGCGGGCTGCGGCAGGAGGCCGAGTATCACATTGCCGACACGATTCGGATTCACACTCGCGAGTTGCTGCTGACAGATCCGGC
This sequence comes from Balneolales bacterium, assembly GCA_007133995.1. Lineage (GTDB taxonomy): Bacteria > Bacteroidota > Rhodothermia > Balneolales > Natronogracilivirgulaceae > SKNL01. The sequence goes on along the minus strand of SLLP01000055.1, from coordinate 226 downwards.
CGGGACATATCATCTTGAGGAGCCTTTTGATGTGTTTCTCGCAGATGAACTGATCGTTGTTGACACGCTGAGCCTGGTTTCCGATGGCGGTTCAGAAATTTCCACGAGCCTTCGGAAGACATCGGATACACCATGGACCGGCTTTATAGAGGCGCTTGACACCGACCTGGGTCAGGTGCAGTATGTTTTTCTGAATGAGCCGTTGTTTGAAGCCATTTTCACCGGC
>SLLP01000237.1 GCA_007133995.1 Balneolales bacterium | reverse complement strand
TGATCGAATAGCCGAGCTCCTCAAGCTGCTTGTGGACGGCGAACAGGTCCTCACGCCGGGTGGTGACCTCCAGCTGGTCCGGGTCATCATCGCCGATATCCACGGCACCGGCATCGATGGCCGCAAGCATGAGTTCCTCCTTGTCGATTCCCTCTGCCGGTATGGAGATGATACCTTTCTGCTCAAACAGGTAGGATACGGAGCCGCTGGTGCCCAGGTTGCCGCCAAAACGGGTGAATATATGACGGATGTCGCCCACGGTGCGCTTGGAGTTGTCGGTAGTCGCTTCCACGAGATAGGCAACGCCGCCCGGACCGTAGCCCTCGTAAATGACCTCCTCGTAACTCTCGCCCGTTCCAAGCTCGCCGGTGCCTTTTTTGATAGCCCGCTCGATGTTGTCCTTGGGCAGGTTGCTGGCCTTGCCGTTGTCAATGGCGAGGCTGAGCCGCGGATTGCCGGAAGGATCCCCACCGCCCAATCGCGCCGCAATTGTAATTTCACGTAAAATCCGGCTGAAAACCTTCGAACGCGCAGCATCTACACCAGCTTTCTTGCGCTTGATTTTCGACCACTTGGAATGACCTGCCATAATGTATGAGTAATTCAGAACGTCTGTAAATCATGCAGAATAACTATCCTGCCGGGCAAATGTAATATAAATGACCCAAACGATGAAATATACAACATGGAAACACAATTCTTCCATTACGATATTTTCATATTTAGAAACGAAATTGTAACCCGCAGCATATCCGGCGGAATGATTTTTTTCAATAAAATGGTCCATCATCAGCGTGCAGATCTATACATCTCATTTATCCCACAATCTGAAAAATGGAGAACGGCTGGGTGTGGACCCGGAAAAACTGTCGGTTTTAATCCGTATCTTCCCCTTTCAAAACATTTTCATTCGAAATTGTTTAATGACGGCGTGTCAAAGGAGAGTTAATACGCTATTGAAATCAGTAACCGCTTGAAAATTTATGAATATTGGAATCGTGCTTTATCCGACCTATGGCGGCAGCGGTGTCGTGGCGACAGAACTTGGCAAAGGTCTCGCCTCACGCGGCCACAACGTACACTTCATCAGCTATGCCCGACCCATGCGGCTGGATGAATTCCATGAGAATATCTCATTCCACGAGGTGACCTTCTCGGCCTATCCTCTGTTTGAATATCCGCCTTATGACCTGGCGCTGGCAAGCCATTTGGTGGATATCATCACGTACCAGAATCTGGATCTGCTTCATGTGCATTATGCCATTCCGCACGCGACATCGGCTTACCTGGCCAATCAGATCCTGAAGGAGTCGGGCAATGGCATCCCCGTGATCACCACCCTGCACGGTACCGATATTACCATTGTGGGAAGTGATCCGAGTTACACACCGGTCGTTACCTTTTCCATCAATAAAAGCGATGGAGTTACAGCGGTGTCGGATTACCTGCGGGATGAAACCTGCAAGCGGTTTGACATCAAGAATAAGATCGAAGTCATTCCCAATTTTATTGATTTGGTCAGATTTCGCAAATCCGAGAAAAGCCATTTCAAAAAAGCACTCTGTCCGAACGGTGAAAAAGTGCTGGTGCATGTAAGCAATTTCCGGGAAGTCAAACGCGTGAGCGATACCGTTGAAATTTTCCACAAGGTGCTTCAGAGCGGCATTGCGGCGCATCTGCTCTTGATCGGGGACGGACCGGACCGGCAGAAAGTGGAGAACAAGTGCCGCGAGTTGAAAATCTGCGGCAAAGTGCGATTTCTTGGCAAACAGGAGAAGATAGAGGACATCCTCTCCATTGCCGATCTGTTTTTGATACCGTCAGGTTCGGAGACGTTCGGACTCGCCGCACTGGAGGCCATGAGCTGCAGCGTACCTGTGATCAGTTCCAACATAGGCGGACTCCCCGAGCTGAACATCCATGGAGAAACCGGCTATCTCTGCGATCTGGGTGATACCGAAGAAATGGGCAATTTCGCGGTCTCCATACTGCGTGATGATAAACTTCAGAAAAAGCTGGCAGACAATGCACGCAAGCGTGCCGAAGTTTTTGAACTGAGCAAAATCGTAGACCTGTACGAGGATTATTACGCATCGGTGATGAAGGGATGATGCGGCCATGAAGCATCGCAGGGCAACGTAATGTCAGGCACTGATCGCCTTGGTAACCTCCTCTGCCGCCTCTTTGAGCAGTACGGCGGAGATCACATTCAGGCCACTCTCATCGATAAGTTTTTTGCCCTCTTCAGCGTTGGTACCCTGGAGCCGTACAATCAACGGCATCTTCTCCAGCTTTTTTGTGATTTCCGTATCCTTGGCCGCCTCGATAATGCCGCTGGCCACCCGGTCGCACCGCACAATCCCGCCGAATATGTTGATCAGGATCGCTTCCACATTGGGATCCTTGAGGATGATGCGAAATCCGTTGCGCACCGTTTCCACGTTGGCACCGCCGCCGACATCCAGAAAGTTGGCAGGTTCTCCGCCGGCCAGCTTGATCATGTCCATGGTCGCCATGGCAAGTCCGGCTCCGTTCACCATGCAGCCGACGTTGCCGTCCAGCTTGATGTAGTTCAAATCAGATTCCACCGCTTCTACCTCCAGCGGATCCTCCTCCGACTTGTCCCGGAGTTCGTAAATTTCCGGCTGACGGAACAGGGCATTGTCATCAATATTGATTTTGGCATCCAGGGCCACGACATCGTCATCTCCGGTGAGTGCCAGCGGATTGATCTCTACGATGGAGGCATCGGTCTCTTCGAAGGCCTTGTAAAGCGACATGATGAATTTCACCGCTTTCTTGAACGAATCGCCGGTAAGCCCGAGTGCGAATACAAGACGTCGCGCCTGGTGGCCCTGCAGTGAAAGCCCCGGCTCCACCCACTCCTTGACAATCTTCTCGGGCGTCTCTTCGGCTACATTCTCAATCTCAACACCGCCCTCGGTTGAAGCCATAATTACATTCTGGTTGCGTGTGCGGTCAAGAGTCACACCGACATAATACTCCTGCCTGATCTCCACACCGTCGGTGATGTAGATTCGCTCGACTTTCTTTCCGGTCTCTCCGGTCTGGATGGTTACCAGCGTATCGCCGAGCAGCGATTCGGCCGCCGACCTCACTTCACCCACCGATTTGGCCAGGATCACACCTTTGGCACCGGATGATTTTGTGCGCCCCTTGCCGCGACCGCCAGCATGGATCTGCGCTTTCACCACAAAAAGAGTCGTACCTTACTGTTTTAAACTTTCTGCAGCCTTGACGGCATCATCAACAGAAAAGGCCGAGATGCCTTCCGGTACGGCAACCTGGTAAGTTTTTAATAATTCTTTTGCCTGATATTCGTGAATATTCATGGAATATGGGTTTATAACAAGTGATTTGTTTTGCGAGACAGGTCAGCCTGATAAACGTACAAAAATAACCGTTGCCCGCCATAAAAGAAACAGAAGATATGGCCGGCATCCGATCGTACCCGTGCATTTCATTTTGAACCCGTATTTACCTACATTTTCAGGAAGACTCCATAACTGCTTGTTGAATATCATCTTGTTGATATCCGGAAAGCCTCCGAACCTGCCATTCAAACGCCCCTTCACAACGGATCATTCATGTGGGAACCGAATAAATATCATATTTTTCAGCTCAATACATGGAATATTGTCATTATTTATCTGGTGCTGGGTTTTTTATGGATCCTGTTTTCGGACCGCCTGCTTGAGCAGCTGATCGACGATCCGGCCACATTGACGCAGTTCCAGACGACCAAGGGCTGGTTTTATGTGCTGATTACAGCTCTGCTGCTTTATATCCTCATAAGCAGGTACATATCCTGGATAACCCGCATGCGCTCTGAGTACACGGAGCAGTTTGATCTTTACCGGACCCTTCTCGAACAGGGAAACCAGGTGGTGATCCAGGTGGATGACAACCAGCGATTCAGCTATACCAATGCCGCTGTCAGGGATATTCTGGGGTATGAGGATGCCGAACTGAAGCACATGGGCGATTTCGAGATTATCGTCCACCCGGATGATATGACCCGTTTTCATGACCTTAGAATGCCATACAAAATGGATAACAGGGACCACGATCCGGTTAAAAAGCAGGTCCGTCTTCGTCACAAAAACGGCACATGGCGCTGGTATATGATGATCCTAACCGACAAGCGGAGTTTTGAGCATATTGAGAGTCGTCTGCTTCTGGTGCGTGATATTCATGAAGAAACCACACTTTATGAACAATTGCGGGTGTCCCAGGCGCGCTTTAAGCACCTGTTTCAGGAAGCACCGGTAGGCTATCACAGTTTAGGCAGTGACCTGAAATTCATTGATATCAACAACGCCGAACTCAACATGATAGGCTATGAACGTGATGAAATCATTGGCAAGAAATCCTGGGCAGATGTAATTGTTCCGGAAGACTACCCTACCTTTGAAAAGCATAAAAAAGAGCTGATGAAGAAAGGCAGCGTTAAAAACCAGATGTACACTGTCGTCAGGAAAGACGGTACCCGGCGATCGGTGATCCTCAATGGAAAAGCCTTTTTTGATGACAATGGCAGGCTGCTCTACACTTTTGGGAATGTGCTGGATCTGACGGAGAAGCTGCAGGCTGAAAAAGAACTGAACGAAGCCCACAGCCGGCTGACCTACCACATCCAGAATACACCGCTTGGATTTGTGGAATGGGATGCGAAGATGCGTGTGATGGAATGGTCACGCCAATCGGAACAGATGTTCGGCTGGAAGAAAGAAGAGGTGGTCGGCAAGCTCAGTGACGAGTGGAGTCTTGTCTACTCGGAAGACGCAGAATACGTCATGGGCAGAATGGAGAAGATGCTTGAAGGAAAGGAACTGCGTAATGTTATCAGCAACCGTAATCTGACCAGAAACGGCGATGTGCGGTACTGCGAGTGGTACAATTCGGCGTTACTTGACAAAAACGGGAATCTTGTTTCCGTAATGTCGCTTGTTCATGATGTAACCGAGCGTGTCAGTGCCCATCAGGAGATCCGGAAGCTTAATGTATTACTGGAAGAAAAAGTCCGGCAGCGAACCAGGGAACTGGAGTTGGCCAACAAAGAACTTGAGTCATTCGCCTATTCCGTTTCGCATGACTTGAGGGCGCCATTGCGGGGAATCGACGGTTTCAGTCAGGTGCTGCTGGAAAAACATGCCAGCCAGCTTGATGATCGCGGTGTGAATTATCTGAACAGGGTGCGCCAGGCTTCGCAGCGCATGGGGTTTCTTATTGATGACATCCTGGGCTTGTCCAGAATCAGCCGGACTGAAATCAAAATGGAACAGGTGGATCTTGCTGCGCTGAGCAGGGAAATCATCACATCATTGAGTGAAAAAGAGCCGGAAAGAAAAGTGGATTTTCGTTCTCCGGATAAGCTTATGGTTACTGGCGACGCCAGTCTGCTGCGTGTAGTGATGCAGAATTTGCTTGATAACGCATGGAAATACTCCTCACCCCGTGACCTGGCTGTAATTGAAATCGGCATACATGAATACGGGGGTGATATGGACACCAATGGCAATATCACCGTTTTTGTAAGGGACAATGGCGTGGGTTTCAAGATGAAATATCACGACAAGCTTTTTATGGCATTTCAGCGGCTTCACAGCCAGGATGAATTTCCGGGTACCGGCATTGGCCTGGCTACGGTGCAGCGAATTGTCCAGCGTCATTCAGGTACGATACGGGCGGAATCCAACGAAAATGAAGATGCTGTTTTCTTTTTTAACTTGCCTAACAAAAGTGTAAAATGAATGCTATATTATTAAAAATATTAAAACAATTTTCAGATAGCAGGCTTATCCTTCAATAACATAATCATGGAAAGACATATACTGCTGGTGGAGGACAATCCTGACGATGTTGACCTGACCATAATGGCACTGGAGAAGAGCAACATCTTCAATAAAGTCAAAGTCGCCAGGAATGGCGAAGAGGCCCTTCACATGCTGCATGACAACCGTGGGGAAGTGCCCAATGGACTGCCGGCCGTAATCCTGCTTGATTTGAACATGCCCAAAATCAACGGTCTGGAGGTGCTGAAGGAGATCAGAAGCAATGAACGGACGCGGCGTTTGCCTGTCGTGATTCTGACATCCTCCCGGGAAGAACAGGATGTTATCCGCGGGTACGATCTCGGTGCCAACAGCTATATTCGGAAACCGGTCGATTTTGATAATTTTGTCAGTGCCGTCCGGCAACTGGGGATGTACTGGCTGGTGTTGAATGAACCAGGAGGTTGATTTTACAGTATCACTCATCAATGTGAGGAGGAGCCGCAATGGAGAAACCCCTGAAGGTTTTGATTATCGAAGATATGCCGGATGACGCCGAGCTCATCGAGCTTGAGTTGCAACGGGGCGGTTACGACATCGACGCCACCCGGGTTGAAACGGCAGAGGCACTGAAAAAAGCCCTGCAGGATCCCAAATGGGATGTCATCATATGTGACTACAATCTGCCCGGTTTTGACGGTCTGGCAGCACTTGAAATGATCAGGGATTCCGGTAATGACATACCCGTTATCATTGTATCGGGTACAGTCGGCGAGGAGACTGCGGTGGAGTCTGTTCGGGCCGGTGCGCAGGATTACGTGATGAAGGATAATCTGAGAAGAATCCCGATTTCAGTCAATCGGGAGATCCACAACTGGAAGCTTCGGGAGCAAAAGCGGATAGCCGATCAGAAGATCAGGGACTCACTGGAGGAAAAAGAGGTGATGCTTAAGGAGATTCATCACCGTGTGAAGAACAACCTGGCGGTGATATCGGCACTTCTGACCCTTCAGTCGGATTATGTGAAGGACGAAGAGGCAAAAGGAATGTTCCTTGAAAGCGTCGGACGCATCAAAACCATGGCCCTGATCCATGAAAAACTGTATCAGTCCGAACTGTTCGCCAGAGTCGAGATGGGCGACTATATAAATCAGCTTGTGAAAACGATTCAGGACACATACGAAACGGAGACGTGTGCTATCAGAGTGAATCTGGACTGTGACGAAGCGACACTCGACATCACAAAGGCGATACCGTGCGGTCTAATTATCAACGAATTGCTTACTAATGCCTATAAGCATGCATTCAAGGGAAAGGAGTCGGGCAATGTCTATCTCAAGATGAAGAAGTATGGGGAGAATGAGAAATACACGCTTGAGGTGATGGATGATGGAGTCGGTCTGCCGGATGAGGTGATTGCAGGCAAGAGCAGCAGCCTTGGGTTCAACATCATCCGGGGACTGGCGCGTCAGCTTTCATCCAAGCTTCGCATGACCAGCAGCGAGGGTGCGCATGTGCTGCTCACTTTTAAAGCGTGAAGCTGGCAGTCAAACTTCGGAAATCAGGATATCGGCCATATTTTCCCAGGATTTACACTCATAATCAGGGGTGATATATGTGCTGTTATCAACGGATTTTTTTTCATCAGCAAATCCGGTAAAGAGAATCGCCTTCATGCCCATTGTTTTCGCCCCGGTGATATCGGTTTTGAGCATGTCGCCAACGTGCCATGACCGGCCCGCATCCGCCCCGGTCTCCCTGAGCACCGCTTCAAATGCTTTGCGGTGCGGCTTGCTCACGCCCAGTTCATCACTGAAAGCGAAGGCGTCGAAGTATTGCAGCAAATCCATCTGGTCGAGATACCGGCGGATCACCGATCCCGGCGAGAACATGGTGTCGGAGATAATTGTCAGCCGGTAATACAGGCTGATGTTGGCCAGGGCTTCATTAACTCCGGGGGCCGGTTCGGGCGGACCCAGGAACAGCGACTCACGGAATGCCTCTGTCAGATCATCCACCTCAGCCGGTTTGGCAGATATGGCAAGCAGACCGAGCATGCCCTGGACCAGCTCCCGGGTTGTCATGGTACGCTGGCGGCCAAACCACTCCTCGTCGAATGCGCGGGAAACATGCTCGCGCGCATTACGAATGGCCTCGTCGGTCGGCTCTATTCCATACCGTCGGGATACGGTGCGGATGGCGTTCATCCGTGCTTCAGTGCGTTTTTCGCCGTTCGACTCAGCCCGTACAAGCGTATCCCAAAAATCCACGCTGACCATGTTGTATTTCGCTGCTATTGAATTCATAATGTGACTGCTGCTGTTTGTCTGTTGGTTCGGTTGAATACACATGTAGTCTGCACCCGGATGCTAACGCAAAAGCCGGTTGCATCATTCGTTCTTTTTTAACAAACCTCAGGTTGTCAAAGTGCGGGCCGAGTGGTAATTTATCCCCGGTCATCATCCGAGTCCGGATTCGGGTGCGTTGATCTGAGTTCTGATTCCTGACTCTGGCGAAGAATGGCAAGTACCGGGCCGGAAACCGGCTGAAACGGACCTGATTTTTGACCAGCAAAGCACAACCAACGGGCTGCAAACAATGGCACAAACCCTGCTTACCGCTGAGGATCTCGATCGCACCTACATGCGGCTGGCTCATCAGTTTGTAGAACCGTTTGATGACCTGGACACCCTCGCCATCATCGGCATGCAAACCCGCGGGGTGGATATCGCCCGCCGCATCCACGACATAATCAAAGAACGGTTTTCTGTGGACCTGCCCCTGGGCGTGCTCGACACCACCTTCTACCGCGACGATTTCCGCACAAAAATGCGCATGCCGTCCGTCCAGATCACCGACATCCCGTTCGACCTGTTCGGCAAGGATCTGATTCTTGTGGATGATGTGCTCTACACCGGACGCACCGTTCGGTCGGCCATGGACGCGCTGATGAGCTTCGGACGTCCGGCCAGTGTGAGGTTCTGCTGCATGGTAGACCGCGGTCATCGCGAGCTGCCGGTGACGGCCGACTATGTCGGCATCTACGTACCCACCCATCTTAACGAGGAGATCCGGGTATTGACAAAGGAACAGGACGGCAGGGAGGCCGTGCTTGTCGTAACCAAAGAGGAGGAGTCAGGAACGTGACCGAACCCAGGGATGCATCGTACGTTTTTCCGCACCGGCATTTGCTTGGACTGAAAGACTATTCCAAAGAAGACATCCTCCACGTGCTGGACCAGACCGATAATTTTCTGGAGATCCTGAACCGCCCGATTCCCAAAATCCCCACGCTGCGCGACAAGACCATCGTCAACCTCTTCTACGAAAACAGTACGCGCACGCGCATTTCGTTCGAAATGGCTCAGAAACGGATGGGCGCCGACGTGGTCAACTTCTCCAGCAGCGCATCGAGCGTGAGCAAGGGCGAGTCGCTCAAGGACACCATACGCAACATCGAGTCCATGAAGATCGACATGGTGGTGGTGCGGCATCCGAGTCCCGGCACGCCGCATTTCATTTCCCGCTGTGTGGATGCGGCCATCCTCAATGCCGGCGACGGGGCGCACGAACACCCGACCCAGGCGCTGCTCGACATGTTCTCAATGCGGCAGAGGCTGGGGCGGCTGGCCGGGCTCAAAGTCGTGATCATCGGCGACATCACGCACAGCCGCGTGGTGCGGTCCAATATCATCGGCCTCACGCGGGTCGGGGCCGAGGTGGTGCTGTGCGGACCGCGCACCATGATGCCGCTGTTTGTCGAAGAGATGGGCGTACGGGTCTCCTACAACCTGGAGGAGTGCCTGGAGTGGTGCGACGTGGCCATGGCGCTGCGCATCCAGATGGAGCGGCAGGAGGGGGCACTGTTCCCGTCCACCAGAGAATACCACGAGCGGTTCGGCATCAAAAAGCGGCACCTGCGCGAATTCCCCAATTTCGCGATCATGCACCCAGGTCCCATCAACCGCGGGGTGGAACTCGAGAGCGAGGTGGCCGACCATCCGCGCGCCATCATCCTCAACCAGGTGACCAACGGCCTGGCGGTCCGCATGGCGGCACTCTATTTGCTTTCCGGCGGCAAGCGCGGGTGAAACGTATAACTGTTATCGGAATACATGCCATGAAAAGATTCGCTGTGTTATTTATACTGGCGGTGACGCTGAGTTTGAATGGATTTGCGCAAGCCATCATCATCCCGGATATGGTAAAGAGCGACTGGGATATTGCCGGAGCCAGAATTTTAACTCCGGATCGGTTTGATTCCACATTTACCGTAGACTGTGGCTATGGATTTGAAGGAGATAAAAGGGAGAGCATCCAGAGTGCCATTGACCATGCCGGCAGCGCTATGGGAATTAATCGTGTGTTGATCAAGGGTGAATGCGCCGTTTATGGTAACTTGCGCCTCGTTGGCGGTCAGCACGACAGCGTTTACGTGATGGGCGAAGGGCCCGGTGGCGTCAATTACAAACTCGGGTCAGGTCCCGCAACGGTGATAAAATTTGTCAACATCAAATCGGACACCGTGAATTACCGCGCAGATGAACTGCACATGAATTTTGCTGCCGGTTTTATGCTGTATGGTCCCGCCAGAGAACGAAGCATTGGAACCATTGAAGCGTACGATCCGGAGACCAATACGATCACACTTTCCCAGGCGCAGAATGTCCGGGAAGGCGATATGTTGATGTTCAGGGCCACCAATATAACCGGTGCCGTCCGGACGATCACCGATCATGTTGGCCAGATGAACCAGGTTCGTGAGTCTGAGCAGAACAGAATAACCCTGGATAATGACTTTAGCCTGACATGGAATCATCATCAGCACCAAAATAATGGCAATGATATCCGTGTGTACAGTGTGAGATCTCCGTTGACGTCAGCCGGATTATCCCATCTCGGCATCATAAATGACATTGTGGGATACGACGACCGGCAATCCGTGTGCGATGAAAGAGTGAACCCGGGAACCCCGGAATGTCCCCAGCATGTAAGTCATATTACTTTGTATTTCGCACGAGACATCCACATTGATAATATGTACAGCTACAAGGCGCTCAGCAGGCATATTTACATGATTCGCTCCATGCGCAACACGATTGAGCGCAGTTTTTTTAATGACTCGTACCACACGGCAGGGTATGGTGGTGCATACGGGTACGGCATTATGCTTTTGCATCAATGTACCCTGAACCGTATTGAGAATAATATATTCAGAAAGCAGAGAAGCGCGATGACACTGGGACCAGGAGCTCACAAAAATGTGATCGCATATAATTACTCAAGAGAAGCCTTTGCGCAGACCGGAAACATTAATCGCTCGGATATGCGCAGCAGAAACTTGTCGGACAGTGGCAACTTGTTGGAAGGGAACTGGATTGACCGGATTAAAAACGATGCCTACCACGTAAGCGATGAATTTTCATTTTATGGCTACAGTAATGTGTTTCTCAGAAATCACAGCCAGTTTTCGTATCTTCAGAACGAAGGCGGCAGGCAGTTTTACTACGTCGGGAATCGTGGCAATATCCAAGATACCGATGAGATTACGCTGGCAAAAGATCTTTATGGTTTTGATCGGGAATGGAACGCAGTAAACCATGAACACTACAAATCAAATAGCGAACAGATCATTACGCTGGATTTGGTCTCATTGTTTCGGGGGGATAAACCGGAATATTTCAGCCAGACGGATTCCTTGAATGACGGGTACAGCTGGCCGCACTTAGGTCCTCGACCCAAATCGTTTCTGGATGATGATTTGCCGCTAACCCAGGATGTGCCTGCCAGAGGAAGATATTGCAGCGCTTATAATGATTTCATAAACCCGAGGTATCATTGTCATGATCGCATGGCAAATGTATATGTATTTACCGAGAGCGACACCAAGTATGCCCGAATGAACTTTCAAAACGCAAGGATCATACTGCTGGATGATGTTGAAATCACATTCGCCGGGACAGTCACGATTGACAACAGCACCATTGAGCTGGGTGAAAATGCTGATATCAACTTCAGCGAGTCCGGTTCGGTTTCGGTCAGCAATACCCGGTTCACCAACAAAAAGACACAGAGCCATTCAGATTGATGGTCGCAGTTGCAAAGTATTGTGCCTCTTTCCACAAGCAGTCCGATAAATCAGAACGAAGCATTGGAAGTTTTCCAATCGGTCCGATAAGCTCCAGGGTGAGGCGAGAACGTTTCCTGTGCCGGTCGATGGACAATCGATCAGATGTTCTGATCAATTGGATTGTGCTACTCGCTTGAGCACATCCAGCATTTCAGCCGCCAGCTTTTTCCTGTCGTATGCCCCTGCAAGCTTTTGTCCCCCTTTCGCCAGGCGCTCCTGCAATTCCTTATCGTAGGCAAGCATCCTCACTTTTTCGATGAAGTCTTCCGTATTTTCCGGCTCAAAATAGAGCCCGGAGTCAAACTCCTCCACAATGGAGCGGGCTTGTCCGTCCACGCCAAGCAGCATGGGTTTGCCCATGGCGCCGGCCTCAAAGATCTTGGATGGAATCACGGTTTTGAATGTTTCGGTTTTTTTGAGGGGTGCCAGCGAAGCATCAATGACTGCCAAATAATCGGGTATCATCTGTTTTGGCACGGAGTTAAGGAAAGTGACATTTTTCAGCTGGAGTTCCCCGGCGAGCTTGATACAATTTTTCTTCTCGGCGCCGTCCCCGATAAAGAGAAAATGGATATTGTTGTCATTCAGCCGGGCAATGGACCGTATCACGAAATCGAGTGCATGCGCCATGCCAAGTGTGCCCACATATCCAACTACAAATTTGTTCTCAAGTTTAAGCGAAGAGACGAGTTCCGGGTCAGGGTCACGCGGGAAGAATAACTCAAAATTGGTTCCGTTTGGTATGACGGATATTTTTTTGGCCGGAACCCCGCGTCCCTCCAGGTTTTTCTTGAAGGCATCGGTATTGGGGACAATGTGATCGGCACTTTTGTAAAGCTGCAACTCAATTTTTTCCAGAGAGCGATATACAAATCCGTCTTCCAGCATGCCGACACTGATAATTGACTCAGGCCATAGGTCCCTGATCTCAAAAACCCACGGTTTCCTTTTGAAAAATGAGAGTGCGGCACCTGACCAGGTAATGAAAAAGTGCGGCGATGTTGCAACGATGATGTCCGCTTTATGGAACAAACCGCCCCAGAATGAGCTGACGGCATAACTCAGATAGTCAATGGTTCGACGTAAAAAACCCTCATTGGCTGCAAGATAGGTCCATACCCTCACAACCCGGATGCCATCCACAACCTCTTTCTGAATTCTCCTGTTTTTGTATCCATCATAAATTTTTCCATAGGGGAAGTTGGGAAAAGAGGTGACAACGGTTACCTCGGCACCCAGCTTGACCCACTCTCTGCAATGCTCGTATGTGCGGGTTGCCGCCGGTGTGACCTCGGGGGGAAAATTATCTGTGAGAAAAAGAATCTTCAATTACTGCGAATAATTAATGATAGTTACAAGGTCCGGGAATGGAACAAAGTTACAGTTTTTCATATAAACAAACCGGATGAGAAATGACTCTCTCCCGAAGTTGAGTATAAAAAAATAAAAGGCAGAAATCCTTGAATGAGATGTTTTTTAATGGATTTTGACCAGAAAATGCGTTTTCAGGCGTTCCCGGAAAAAGACGGTTATCTTAACCGATTTTTCAAGTTGGTTAAAACCACTGGCAATATGACAATCCACACGTTGCAGGTTGCTGTGATGCTCGAATTGAAGGGTTACCTCCTCTGTTTCTATGGTGTCATCATGGATGTCAACGTTGATACCGGGCGAAAAATGAAAATGTGCCAGAAACGGGCCCCTGTTGCAAGGTCCCTGTATTTCGTCGGTCAGGGTTATGTTTTCTTCATCGCAGGACACGGTTCGGTGGATGCGGCAGGGGGCATAAAGCGGTGAGTCGCGAACGATGCGGATTTCGCTTTTAGATTCACTGGTGATGGTCACGTTTTCCCTGCGTCCGATCCGGAAGCTTCCCCACAATTCGGATGGTTCCACCCCTTCGGGATGTGTGGTGTTGTGTGCACGGACGCTGCGCTCGTAGTGCCTGCGTTCGTTCGCTTCGTAGGTGGATACAGCGGTGTCAATCAAAAAGGG
>SLLP01000188.1 GCA_007133995.1 Balneolales bacterium | reverse complement strand
CTCCGAATGCCTCGGCGTAGTTGCAGTGTGGACAGGTGCCTTTTACGTACCGGTCGGGCAGAAACATTCCGGCCTTCTCGTCATAGAGCTGGGTTTCACTTTTTTTCCTGAATACGCCCTTTTCGTTGAGCACCCGAAAGAAGTCCTGTGATGTTTCATGGTGTACAGGGGAGCTCGTTCTTCCGAAGTAATCAAATGAGATACCGAATTCCTCAAAAGTCTTTTTGTTCATTTCATGGAACCGGTCGACGATATCCTGAGGGCTGACACCCTTTTTATCTGCAGCAATGGTTATGGGAACACCGTGTTCGTCTGAACCGCAGATGAAGACGACATCTTCGTCGCGCATACGCTTGTATCTTACATAAAAATCAGCAGGCAGATAGGCGCCGGCAAGGTGCCCCAGGTGAATTGGGCCGTTCGCGTAAGGAAGTGCAGAAGTAACAAGGGTTCGTTTACCCATAAGTCAAAATGCGTGTAATGATTCTTGGAGATTTGAAGCAAGCTGAAAATTCTAAATTCAGTAATATAAGCTAATAGCAGTCAAGATAAAACTATTGTATGCATTATAGCTGTCCATCTTTATAAACAGTATTGATATCTTATGATGTGAACGCATGAGTGTTTTTCTCTATACGAATAAATCCAATTCCATCTGGTTTCTTTGCCTTCAACTTGTGATATTAGCGTTCTCGAAAAAGTAGATGAATCTTATATCACTTCAAAAACGCATTATGAATCCTCGTTGGTATGCACTGTATACCCGGCCGAAGTTTGAAAAGAAGGTGGTAGAACGCCTGAGTGAAGCGGGTTATGAAGTATGGTTGCCGTTGCAGACAGTGGTAAGACAATGGAGTGATCGCAAGAAGAAAATAAAGGTCCCTCTGTTCAATAGTTATGTTTTTATCCATGCTGACAGTAGCGAGTTATATAACGCAGTTCAGTTCGATGGTGTTGCAAAAACTGTTTATTTCAACGGAGAACCCGCCGCAATCAGAGATGAGCAAATTGAGATGATTCGAAAAATCATGATTGGTCCTGATGCTTTTGACGTCAGGGAGAGAAACTATATCAGGGGCGACGAAGTCAGGGTTGTGGAGGGGCCGCTGAAAGGGAGCACCGGCCGATGGATTAACTGGAGAGGAAAGAAAAGAGTATGTCTGGAACTTGAGCAGTTGCATCAGGTTTTACTTGTAGAAGTGCCCGCAGCTTTCATTGAAAAAATTTCAAGCTCGCAAGAATGAACTTGCTCAAGGGAACATACCTGGATATTGCACTATTCCTTGCCAAGGTTATTGTCATCTATATTTTCTGGTATGTTCTGTATCATGAATGGCTGCTTCCGGACGGAAGACTGGATTTGTTCGTATCACGGAATATCGTATCCGTAACAGCAACGCTGCTGCAGGTATCGGGGTATGAAGTTTTTACATTTGACAGGGTGATTGGCATAGGGCCGGCAAATGGTTTGGAAATCATTGACGGATGCAATGGCATTGAGACAATCGGTTTGTTAATCGGTTTTGTGATAGCATATCCTGGCAGCAACGTGAAGAGGTGGCTGTTCATCCCCACGGGAATTCTTGTAATCTATCTTGTAAATGCACTTCGAATCTATTTTCTGGCAATTATTCAATATCACTGGTACTCCGGCTTTCAGGTTATTCACGATTATACCTTTACCTTGATTTTCTATCTGGTGGTATTTGTTATGTGGGTTATCTGGGTACTTTTCGGTGAGGCAAGACCCTTGAAACAGCCCCATTCTGCCTGAACGCAACCGAAACCATCCGATGCAAACACGTTACGAACGCAACCTGCTGATATCATTACTCTGGCAGATGCAATCAAAGCACGATATCGCTGGCATTATCCCGCTTCAGCTGTTGCATTGCTTGCCGGTTATTTTGTCTCGCTTCTTCATTTGCCATCATTTTTTTTCTCTGCGCCCTTATCAATACTGGAATCGCAGTTGAACCCCCGCTTCGGAGCGGGAGGGACCAGGGGTCATATCATACCCTGATCCCACCGCGGGTCTGTCAGAGTATTGAACATATCCGATTTTGGTTTCAACCAGCATCCAACGAATAGGTTGATAACGAAGCACAGCATAAGAGCGCCGACCAGTGCCATAGGCCATGTTAGAGCTCATCACATTGGTGAGATCATACTCATACAAATATAAACGCGCGGAGAAGTCGTCGGTGTCAAAGAAAGACCAGCCAAGATCCAGGCGAAGTGAACGCCAAGGTTTAACTCGGACAATCTTGCTGATGGCAAATCCAGTTTTGTCTGATGAGTCTGATCTGGTTGTTTGAATAATATCGTATTGCGAACGGATAAATAACATCTTATTAAGCTGCCAGTTCATCTGAACTCTACCGGTAAACCGACCATTTGTGCCGGTCATACGCCATGTTCTGAGAAAGGCATCGCTGGCTTCCAGTTCGATGCCCCGTTCTTTGTATCGCATCCGAAATTGATAGTGAAACCCGGGACGATGCCGGTAATGAAGGTTTATCATGGTCTCCCAACCGGATGAAGGCCTGGTGAATCCTCGCCGTGGTTGAGGGAAGTGAAAACGATCAAGGAAACCCTGAATTACAACCCGGGAGGAAGGTCTGAGGCGAAAACCAAAATACCACCCATTTTGATTTGACGGCACCCCGATTCCTTCTCCAAAACCACCGGCAAATTCAGACCAGTAACCGGGCTGGTAAGAGCGTACAGAAAAAACCCAATCTACCCCATCCCTGAATGCGCCCATTGCCCCGACCATCCAGGCATTTTTTTGCTGGTGGGATAATTTATTCTGATAGGATAATTTCTTGAGGTCTGTTCCATTCGCGGAATTACCGATCCTCCAGGCATATTCGCCAAATAAACGTGCCATTTCGCTATCTATGATGAAATCGGCTCCCATCGAACGATGATCAGACCCCTGGTAGCGTGAAGCGCCCGGATTGGTGAGCACCGGACGGTTCAGCCCGTATGACATCCAGGTGAATCCCATGGACAGGCGATTATATTTCAGATTGAAATTTCCACCCTGAACGAACTCCAGTGTGTTGTTGCGCCGCATCAACTCGGTTTCTGTGCGATGGTAAGGGTTACTGGATGGTGGACGGATAGTATCTCCTCTGACTTCAACAGCGGATCTATTGCGCCGGGAGTAAAAACCCGACAGTGTGAGTTCCGTATCTTTGCTGCGAAGAGCACTTGGCAATGGAAGGAAGAACTCGGCTGCCAAACCCCGTAAAAAGTTGATTTGTCCGGATGACCTGTAGGGAGTTATTCCATGCGAACGCCGAAAAGGAGCGGAATGCGCCAGGCTGCCTTTGCCAAATGTCGGACTGCTCCAGAGGACAAGTCCCTGTCCAAATCGTGCAGCAAAGTCACCTGCAATCAGGCGTTTTACCGGACCGGTGTTGTATACACTGAGATTTGCCGATGTGAAGTCAAAGCCGGTTGGAGACCTGTAAGGTTCACCAGGCAGTTTTACCTGGGTAAGATTCGCAGATATTCGAGCACTTGTAACATGCTGACGGTGATAAAGCCTGTTTGGAGATCCAGGATAGTTCGGTGAAGTACCTCTGTTGCTCTGATAACCTGTTGCCGAAGGAAAACTCTGTTGAAAACGAAAAAACTGCTCTGAACCCATATTTTCCAACCATCTTGTGCGTCGGTTTCCGGAGTGCTGCACGGTTATCCAGTGACTGAGTTGATCAAGAGTCACAGGACCGATTCCCCGGATGTTAACCAGATCTTCCAGTTTCGTAAATGATTGATCCTCCCGGTATGCAATGATAGCCCTTGCCATATGGGCCGTTAGTCCGGGCACCAGCAGCAGCTCATCCATAGAAGCACTGTTGATTTCAACCGGGAAAAGATCCAGCATGCCCTCGAAATATGCTTCAAATTCAGCGATATCATCAAAATCTTCCGGACTTATTGTTTCCATGATGAGATCAAGATCTTGCGCCAGGACACTTCTTAATGGACATAAGGCAGTAAAGATTGCATGATAGAACACAAAGAAAACCACCATCAATACCGTTTTTGCCTGAATAATTTGATAATAAAACGAGCGAATCATGACAGGGCCATTTTGCAATCTAATTTGG
The DNA here is from genome assembly GCA_007133995.1 of Balneolales bacterium. Classification (GTDB taxonomy): domain Bacteria; phylum Bacteroidota; class Rhodothermia; order Balneolales; family Natronogracilivirgulaceae; genus SKNL01. Next base: position 9,825 of record SLLP01000188.1, on the reverse strand, counting down.
TTAAAACGCAAGCTGAACATCGACGCCGGGACTCAGTCCGAGTACTTCGTGCCTTTGAACGGCAAAATTGCCGCACAACCGGTAAACCTTGATACCCGCACCAGCCGACCATGTAAAAGGCAGGGAGGTCCATCCGCCCCGTAAATACAAGCCGCCTGGCAGAGAAATCTCAGTACCAGTGCGCAGCGATGCCGGGTGAAGCAGGTCTTTGACTACGTCAGCGATGATCAGCAATCCGGTAATTGCTTTCCAGGAAACGCCACCCGACATTTCTGCTGGATGAATATCGGCTTCTGCCCCTTCATTGCCCGTATTGAACACATTCGTGAGCCGGTATCCAACTCGAAAACTTTCCGAAAGGTTGGCGATGATACCGGCATCAAACAGAGGTGAACCGCGCGATCCGTACCCTTTTATTTGCAGATGCGCATAGTTTGCTGCCAATCCTATACTAAAACGGTCAAGATGCAGAGCCATTCCGATTCTGGATTGTGTTCTGCGATACAGGTCGAAGCCATAGGTATGGACACCGGCTGCAAGTGTAGCCGATAATTTCTCCGGGGCGAACAGCCGTTGCAGAGGATATGAGAGCGTCGCCGCGTGATCCTCAAGCTCTCGCAGTCCGTAGTAACGTATGGCAAAAAATCCGAAAGCGGCTTCCTCCGGGTGAAGTGCTGCGGGATTGTGGAATACAGCCCAGAGATCGGATGGAAGAGCGCTGTGAGCCTTTGCCATGGCAACCGAACGCCCCCCCATGGTCCACTGCGCATATGCACTGGCCTGCGAACCAATAATCAGTAAACAGCAGGCAATAATCTGCCGAACGGAGAACAGTGATGAATAGTCCATTTTGTGATATGTATGGTTACTTATTTATGGTTACGTATGCTATTTTGTACTTGCAAGCGTTATATTTTACGTGTATTCCGGTATGTCCTGCATGTCCGGCTGCTGTCACTTATGGAGCTGACAGACGGTGACTCATGCCAAATGGCATCAAGTGTTGCCAGACTGAATGCGGGCACTCACATATCAGACCATAAAAAACCTGATTACTTACACGCAACATCACAAAAAGACGAATACTTCATGTATAAACTTTTCACAATTTTGCTCCTCCTGCTATCAGTACCGATTGCGGCCAGGGCAAGTCAGGTGTTTCAGGTTTCAGTGGATCTAAATACGGCTCAGATCAGCACCACCGATTACGACTACCTGGATCAGCTTGCTCCCATGATAAAGGAGTATCTTGAGACGAACATCTGGACTGATGATCGCTTTGAAGAGGTAGAGCGTATTCGTGTCAACATTCAGGTAGTCATCAATTCAGTGGACGAGCGAACCTTCACCACCACCATGCTTATCTCTTCGGAACGTCCTATCCACAACACATTGCAGATCACGCCGGTCCTCATCATTACAGATAACAACTGGGTATTCGATTTCGGACCCAATCATAACCTGCTGTTTGACGCCTACCAATACGATCCGATTGCCTCGGTGCTCGATTTTTACGCCAACCTTATCCTCGGATACGATTACGACACGTTTTCCGAGAAGGGCGGGGAGGAATTTTTCCGCAATGCCCGGCGCATATCCGATATGGGAGAAACTGCAGGTGCAGGATGGTCAAGTACCGGTACGCGCAGAAGCCGGAGCGATCTCATTTCGCAACTGCTCAATCCCGACTATGAGGATTTACGCAAGGCGCTCTATCTTTATCACCGGCACGGACTCGATCTGTTTACACATGACCCTGAAAAATCGCGCGACAACATACTTGAGGCCTTCGATTTGATTCACCAGTCGCAACGTCGCACCACCAGTCGTTACCTTTTTGACCTGCTGTTTTCCGCCAAACATCGGGAATTCAGGGCCATTTTCATGGATGCGGATACAGATCAGCGCCTGGAAGCCTACAATAGACTTATTACCATTGACGACAGCCGGATTTCTGAGTACGAGCGGCTGCAGCAATAATCAGAGCTCTCATACTGACCATCCGACTGTCAGCACCGGATTGCCCCATACCGTCGAATAGCTCTCACTCTCCGTATGTCATTATAATAGATATTACCGGATAACGTCCACAATCAGCCTGGCTGGTACGGTCTATCATTCACTGCCCGCCTCTCTCTGCTTTCGACGCTGGCGAATTTCATGAATGGCTAGTATAACGGAACCCAGAAGCAGCGGCAGTATGAAATAGTACAAACGGTACACCAGTACCGCACTGAGTATCTGTGTCGGTTCGACGAATGAACCGAGCATCAGAACCAGGATGGTTTCAATCACACCCAATCCACCCGGAACCTGGCTGATGATCCCGCCCATGAAACCTATCAGGTAGATAGCCAGAAACACGGGATAGGTGAGTCCGTCAATCGGAGGCAGCAACAGATAGAGTACAATGGAGGATGCGGCCAGGTCCATGGATGATATGACGAGCTGACCGGCAGCAATCGGAAGGGTTGGAAGCGAAAACAGCTTGCCTCGGAATGCTATGGTAGCCCTGATGTTACGACACGATATCAGATAGGTTAAGCTCAACAGGATGAATAGCCATCCTAGAATCTGCAGGTTCGGGAGCAGCCAGTCCATGTCATTGGGCACGGCTACCGATGTGCCTGCGAATACCACGCCGCCCAGTGTCATGAAGCCGAGCCAGAGTGTAACCGCGCAGAAGCCGACAACCTTGGTGACGTTGAATCCGCTGATGCCCATGGTGGTGTAGACCCGATACCGGATGGTTCCGCCGACGAGAAGCGACGGGGTGATGTTTTGGCTGAAGGCGAATCCCAGAAAAGAGGCCTTTGCAACCTTGCGCCAGGGGAGGTGTATGCCGAAATTTACCAGTGCGAGCTTGTCGTAAAGCGTAAGGACCAGGTAACTGATTGCCGTCATTACCAAAGCCAGTATAAGCTGATGATTTGGGATGAGGTTTACGTGGCTGACGAATGTACTCCAGCTGAATTGCTGAATCTCGTTGCGCAGAACCAGCAGAGCCAGAATAAACAGAGTGATCCCAATCACCGGCAAAACCTTGCGCCGGGTGAACAAACGTTTGTATAACGGCTTTTTGGGGTTTGCCTGATGCTGACCGGATTGCTTGAAGCGAACCGGTTCGTGTTGTATGGATGAGCTGCTCAAATCGGTGATATGCGAGGGTGAGTTACTGGCTCCAGCCCTGCCGGCCGATGAGTGGAACGAATTTGAAGATAGAGAATTTTTCCTCCTCAAAATCACCTTCGCCTTCTCCGCGCCTGGTGATACGATACATGACCTGCTTCTCTTCGTCACCAACGGGAACAACCAGTCTGCCCCAGATATCAAGCTGGTTTTTGAGCGTCTCCGGAATGACCGGAGCACCGGCAGTGACCACAATGGAAGTATAGGGAGCGTAGGCCGACCATCCCATGGTGCCGTCACCGCATTTGAGCGTCGGCCGGTATCCCAGCTTCTGAAGAATCTCTCGCGAACGATCATAGAGCTGGGGGTGCCTTTCTATGCTGAAAACCTTGGCGCCAAGTTCGCACAGAATGGCAGCCTGGTATCCGGACCCGGTACCGATTTCGAGCACTTTGTCGCCGGCCTCAACCTCCATCAGCTCGGTCTGCTTGGCGACTGTGAAAGGCTGTGAAATGGTCTGCCCCATTTCGATTGGAAGGGCCGTATCTTCATAGGCACGGTTGCTGAGGGCAGTATCCACGAACATATGGCGGGGAACAGCTTCAAATGCCCTGAGCACTCTTTTGTCACGAATGCCCTTGGAGGCAAGCTCCTCAACAAGCATTTTGCGGCGCTTGTTGAAAATACGTTCGTTGGGTGAATGGGGGTCCGGCATTGTAATGGGGTCCGGCATTATATGATCAGCTTGATTGGTCCTGCTGCAAAACAAGTTATATCGGGGAAAACAAAAAAACCTGAAACGTGAGGCCAGGCATTCTCCTAATCTCTTAGCGGAATATAGGCAGAACCGGTGGAGCTACCCAAATCAGATTCGCCTGCCGGTCGCTACTTGTACACGTTCCACATACTTTCGACAAGTTGTTTGAGGTCGGAATGACTGGCTTTCCAGCCTATGGTTTCGAAGGCTTGTCCGGATGCGGCAACGAGTTCGGCCGGATCCCCGGGACGGCGACCGGTGATGTCATGGGAAATCGGGCGTCCGCTGACCTTTTCTGCCTCCTTGATGACTTCCAGCACGGTGTATCCTTCGCCGGTGGCCAGATTCAGAGTGAGATCGCGGTTTTCCGATGCCAGATATTCCATGGCCTTCACGTGAGCGGTGGCCAGGTCGTTGACGTGAATATAATCGCGGATACAGGTTCCATCACGCGTGGGGTAGTCGCTGCCGAAGACCTGCATTTTGGCGCGGGTGCCGGCGGCTACCTCCATCACAATGGGAAGCAGATTGGCCGGATTCTGTTCTTTTCCGGTGATGCGGCCCTGCACGTCATAACCCGCTGCGTTGAAATAGCGCAGGGCGGCGTAGCGCAGTCCCTTGAGCTGACTGTACCAAGCCATCGTCTGTTCGATCACCAACTTCGTGTAGCCGTAGTAGTTGATGGGTTCTTGGGGGTGATTTTCGTCGATCGGAAGATATTCAGGACTTCCGTAGGTTGCAGCCGAGGAGGAAAAGACGAAGTTTTTTATGTCATGGCGCATCATCGTGTTGAGCAGATTTATGGTGGCGATGATATTAGCCTGGGAATAGAGTCCGGGTTTTTCCATGGATTCACCCGCCGCCTTGAGCGCGGCGAAGTGGAAGACGGAATCGAATTTTCCGGTGGAATGACTGTCGCTATCGCTGCCAGCAATGCCACCAGCGAGGCTGCTACTGTCGGCCTTGCTATTGGCTTGCCCTCCATCATTGCCCTGACCGCTGCCGAGAAGACGGTCGAGCAGATCGAGGTCTTGCATGTCGCCTTCAACCAGCGTGGCCCGTGCATCCACATTTTCACGCAGACCGGTTGCAAAATTATCGAGAATGGTGACCTGATGGCCGGCATCATTTAGTTCGTAGACGATATGAGAGCCGATGTAGCCGGCTCCTCCGATGACAAGGATGTTCATGGTATCAGTTGGTTTTTAGAATGTTTACTACCGGATATTTATTACCGGTTGAACAATGCCCCAAAGCTATCAAAAATCAGCATCAGATCACAAAAATTGAAAAAAATGCGATGCGTTTTTGTTTCAAATGGCGTCTTGTCTATTTTTGCATACATCTTATCACCGGAATAATTAACGCAAACAAGCAGAATTGAAAGATAGTATGGCCGATACCCCGGAAAAAGACCTCACCCGACCGCGTGAAATGCCCTTCTTGTACCTGAAGGGCTTTGCCATGGGTTCGGCCGATGTGGTACCTGGTGTGAGCGGCGGGACCATGGCGCTTATCCTTGGTATCTATTCTCGCCTGATTTTTGCCATCAAAAGTGTCGATCTGGAGACGGTCAAACAGGTATTCACACTGAAGTGGGGTGCCGTTTTTACCCGGGTTCACTGGATGTTCCTGATTTCGGTCTTTCTCGGCGGAGTGTCCGCCATCTTTTTTTTCACCAGAGTGATTGCGTTGCCCGTGTTGATGCACACCCATCCTGAAATTATCTATGGATTGTTCTTCGGACTCATTTCAGGCTCCATTCTGCTGCTGCTCCGGGCTGTGGGAGATGTGGGATGGAAAGAGGCGATCACGGTTATGGCAGGTGCTGCTATTGGTCTCCGTATAGTCACACTGGTGCCGACCGACACACCCGAAACCGTATTGTTTGTGTTTTTGAGTGGCAGTCTCTCCATCACGGCGATGGTGCTTCCGGGTATCTCAGGCTCGTTCATCCTGCTGATCCTGCGCAAATACGAGTACATCCTTGGCAATATCGCGCTGCTGGGCACGGACCGTACCATGGAAGCCATGTCGGTTCTCTTTCCGTTCGGGTTCGGCATGGTGGTGGGACTGGTTTTGTTCGTGCGCCTGCTTTCGTGGCTGATCAAACGGTATCACATTTTTACACTCTGTCTGCTGGTTGGTTTCATGGCCGGATCCCTGTACGTGATATGGCCCTATCAGGAAAGAGAATATACAGAAATTGTCGACTCGCAGGTGATGCCGATTCAGGATCCGCTGGTTCAGGAGCTGATGGAACGTGAGAAGAAGGGCAGGGAACCGGAGCGGCGTCGCCCCGAGTATTGGAAATCGGGTCCGGTCATCAATCCGGAAGATCCGGAATCCGAACAAAAAGTGGAGGTGATTCATGTGCGCCGGCGGCTGATCAGTAGCAATCCCTACTGGCCTGACTGGACCGCTCCATCCTCCGATGAGAGGCTTGAAGGAGACGCGCGCGCGCTATATGGTGGCTTGGGAACCATGTTCGCTGGTTTTCTCCTGGTTGGATATCTCGGGCGGCTTATGAGACGTAAAAACACGGATGGCGGCAGTGGTGGAATCGGCTTGCCATAGTTCAATCTCAGGTTCAATTCGAGCAGGATAAATGCTATATTATATATAGGTAAAGATTTTCCAAAGGGACTTCAGAACAGAGGATGAGTATGAAAAAATTGAATCGGATCCTGGTTCCCACGGACTTCTCTGACGGTTCGCGAAAGGCGTACTCCTATGTGGAGCATCTACTGCGGTTTTTTGGCGGAAAAGTGGATATGATCAACATCGTGCCGACCATCAAGTATCTTCAGGAGAGCATGAAAAAAGTCGGCTATCCGTTTTCGCTGGATCATGATGCCTATCCGCAAATTATCGAACAGGCTCAGGAGAAGGTGATCAGGGAACTTGAAGAATTCATATCCGATGAGCACAGGGGGGAGGCGGTTGTAAAAATAGGGCGCAAGGCGTACGAAATTATCCTTGAGCATGCCCATAAGCAAAGGTATGACCTCATTCTGATGGGTGCCCAGGGGCTGCATGCCGATAAAATCATCCGCGGACATGTGACAGAGAAAGTGATCCGCTTCAGCAAGATACCGGTGCTTTCCATATCGGGGACGGTGATGCCCGAGAGTACGGAAATTATTCTGGTACCGACTGATTTTTCCGATTTCTCGCTGAGGGCGATATTGCCGGCGGCAATAATGGCCGGGCGACTGAAGTCAAGAATCACCCTGTTCAATGTGAAGGAGTTGCACGGATCAGAGCCTGCCGAGGATGCAGGTACGGATGAAGATGCACTGCATCAGTTCCGGAGAAAAGTGGCCGGGAAGGTGTATAACTTTTTCAGGGAGCGACCAAAGGCAAAGTTGCAGCTGAGTTCTGTGGATGATGATGAGCTGTTCCTGCTTCTTGAGCGGGAAAATGAGCAATACAAGATACCCCTGCTTGTCGAGCAGGTACGCGGCATCTCGGCTCATTACGAGATCGTCGATTATGCTGAAGCGAATGCAGACATGATTGTGATCGCCACGCACGGACGCAGCGGACTGTCGCATATATTTATGGGATCTACGGCCGAAAAAGTGGTGCAGTGGGCGAAAGTTCCGGTACTGACGACGCGGCCCGAGGAGTTGCATCGGAAAAAGGATGAGTCGCGAACTTGATCTGCAGTGTCAATACGTGCTTCCGTGAGATTTCCGTTGGCAACCGGAGTACCGATCTCTTTGTCGAGTTTGTGGTTTTGCCCCCCCCGTTTGAAACGATTTTACCGGATTTTGATGCTGAAATATTACTTTTTTATGGGGGTTGAAATTCTATCTGCGGACTTATTATATGAATAAATGAATATGAACTAATTGCCAGGAGTATCTTTGATTTACTTATTTTGATTTGGAATCCTTGACCCTGACAACAAAGATCGGTTTATTAAAATACTTAATTATAAATGGTCGAAAAATGACGCCATTGCTTCCGGTAAAAGTGAAAAAAATGGACTCCGGTTCCATAAATAAATCAATAAAATGTTACATTGCCCTGTTATCAAGAAATCAGCAAAATGGTACATAGTCTTTTTATCAATGGAAAGGTCATAACATCAACAAAAGTATTTCCATGTCTGAAAAAAATCACACCAACACTGTAAAAAAGTATGTAACTACAACTGTGCCTCCCGCATTCGCATTATTGCCTTTGCTTTTTGTTGCAACGAGCTGCGGCATGTTGTCCGGCACCAAAGAAAAGGATCAGGAGATATCCAGGGCGGCGATCGAGTATGAAATGGATCCCGATTTTGCAGCATACACGCAGAACATTCCCGGTACGGATGTGACCATGGATATGGTGCCGGTACAAGGCGGTACATTTACCATGGGCAGGGCATCCGGCGAAGAGGGAAAGGCCCCCCACGAAGGGCCTCAGCGCCAGGTCAATGTCGGCTCGTTCTGGATGACCAGTCACGAAATCTCCTGGGAGCAGTACGAGTTGTTTCATATGGAAGTTGTCGAAAAAGAGATTGCCGAAGAACAACTGGACCGGTTTGGAATCGAACCCGACGCCATTGTCACCCCATCACCTCCCTGGGGAGACAAAACGTTCGGCATGGGACGCATCGGATATCCCGCAGTGAGCATGACACACTATGCTGCTGTGGTATACGCCATGTGGCTCACAGCCAAAACCGGCGAATTTCATCGTCTGCCCACGGAAGCGGAATGGGAATACGCCTGCCGGGGTGGCATTTACCAAAACTACAATTTGCAAGGCGATGCGTCGGCACTGGATGACCACGAGTGGTTCCGTGACAACAGTGAAAACAGTTACCAGGAAGTTGCATCAAAAAAACCTAATCCATTGGGGCTATACGACTTGAAAGGAAATGTTGCCGAGTGGACCATGGACGAGTATCATGCTGATTATCACGACAGACTTGAGGGTGAAATCACCGACAACCCATGGTTCAAGCCGGAAGTGCTGTATCCGCGTGCCGTCAGGGGTGGAACATACCGAGATCCGGCTGTGGACATTCGATGTACTCACCGGCGCGGCTCAGACGGGCACTGGAGCAGAAATGACCCCCAGATTCCGAGGAGCATGTGGTGGCATACCGATGCCCCGTTTGTAGGTTTCCGGCTGATCAGGCCCAAAGAAACTCCGTCAAGGGAGGAGATGATGGAGTACTGGATCATGCCCATATTTGATTTTTAAAGCCTGCGCACCAGGTAAACTGTTGCAAATAAAATAAAAAAGAGATCATGTTATTCCACGAAACAACGAACCTGCGATTGTCTTCAAAGAAGTCCAGTATCATCTATGTGGGTAGGGTAGACATTTCGTACCAATATCAGAAAAATGAAACAGCCGAAAAAGATAAAAAAAAATGAAATTACCCGTCGTGAATTTGTCAAAGGCGCGACCATGACCGCAAGCGGTCTTTTGCTGGGTTCGCTGCCACTCTCGTCAAGTGCATATGCCGCCGGCAGCGACATGATAAAGGTAGCTCTTGTGGGTTGCGGTGGCAGAGGTACCGGTGCGGCATTTAATGCCCTGGCCGCCGGGAGCGATGTGAAACTGGTGGCCATGGCCGATGTATTTGAGGATCGTCTGGAAGAGAGCTATTCCCGGCTCTCTCAGCGCTTTGGTGACACCGGGCAACTTGAAGTGCCTGATGATCACAAATTCATTGGGTTCGACGCCTACAAAAAGGCCATTGATCTGGCCGATGTCGTGCTGCTTGTTACCCCACCGGGTTTTTGTCCGCGTCACTACAAGTATGCCGTAGAGAAAGGCAAACATGTATTTATGGAAAAACCCGTTGCAACCGATGCACCGGGTGTGCGCACTATTTTGGAATCCGGAAAAATCGCCAGGGAAAAGAAGCTCAATGTGGTTGTCGGACTTCAGAGGCGATATCAGAATAACTATCGCGAAATACTTCGCCG